>JAYVDU010000072.1:0-6733 GCA_043749245.1 Bacteroidota bacterium
GGAGAGTATGTCGATGCCAATCTTTAAGAAAAACCCTTACCTTTTAATAGGTGAGGGTTTTTTTGTTTATAGAAAAAATGATTTTTTTTGACTATTTAAAGTTTCCTCATAAACTCAGCAATCTTTTTAACCTTCTTTTTGCTTGATCAAAAATAAGCAATCACGCCGAGGCGTGACAAGCTAAACCGCCAAATCCATTTTTATTAACGTTTTTATTGTTTTTTAATTTGGCGCAAATGAGTGCTTCGCAATTCCTCGCGCATACAACGCTTCAGCTGCGCCGGAAAAACTAGGATTTTACACCGATTTTGCAAAACCTACCGCACCTTTTCCAATGTATGCAGTAATTCTGGAGACTCAGTAAACATACTTCGGCAGGCTCAGTAACCATAATTTTAATGCAGAGTAATATAACGTATTTACTAACGTTTTTCAACTATTTACCTTGCAGATGATTTGTAGAAAACATCTGAAAAGCATTGATATTACTCGATTTTTTAGTTACTGAGCAGACTCTAAATAGTTCACATAGAATGCTTATTTAACCTATGTTTCCTATGTATATATGTGTTTTAAAATGGACTATGTATTAATATATTTGGTATTACTGAGAAAACTCTAACTAGCTGCCCTTGTTAAACGGTCGTTAATGGCCAACCCAAGGCTTTCTTCGGGTAATAACTCACAAAGAATAACGTCGACACTCGATTCATCTAATGCTCTTAAAAAAGAAAATAAGTTAACAGCGGCTTCTTGATAGTTTTTAGAGGGAGACAGATTTTTAACAACCAAATTGGGTTGAGAAAAATGACGATCTCCAAAGGTGATGATGCCTTGTTTTTTACCAGCATGTAAATGTTGTAATGCAGTGATGTTGCCAATAAAAATAGGCTTTTTAGGGGCATAATGGCTTTTTAACTGACCAGGCGCTTTGGGGTTACTCGATTGATTTAATTGAACAGAAACCTCTCCTACAACGTCTTTAATCGCTTCTATCGATAAACCACCTAAGCGGTAAATGATGATTTCTCCCTGTTCTTCGCCAACAATAGTTGATTCTAAACCTACCTGACAAGAACCGCCATCTAATATATAATCGATTTTTGAACCTAATTGATCATTCACATGCTTGGCACTTGTAGGGCTTATATACCCGAAAGGATTGGCACTAGGCGCTGCCAAAGGAAAAGGCAATTGTTTTAATAATTCCAGCGTAAGAGAGTGGTTGGGAATTCTGACCCCAACTCTATCTAAACCAGAGGTCACTAAATGAGGAATGATACTCTTTTTAGGAAGTAACAAAGTTAAAGGACCCGGCCAAAAGTTTTTTGCTAATTTTAATAATTTAGGGTGTACAGCTTCTGTAAATTCAAATACTTTTTCTAAACTATAGGTATGTACAATTAATGGATCAAAGGTAGGGCGGTTTTTGGCTTCGAAAATGCGAGCCACAGCCACTATATCAAAAGCATTGGCAGCTAAACCATAAACGGTTTCGGTTGGTATTGCTACCAATTCACCATTTTCGAGTATTTGTTTGGCTTGCGATATATCTGTACTTATGGTTGCCACAACACAAATATAATTTTTAAAACCAAATAATTTTATTTATCTTCGCAACTCAAAATTTTAAAATACATTATGGCTGAAGATTTAGTACAAAACGAACAAGAGGAAATTGTTGAAATAATTAAGGAGAAATCACCTAAAAAATCATCGTCTAATAAATTAGATTTTGGTGGAATAGAATTGTTTTATGAGAAAAACAAAAAAGCTATCACTTATGGTGGTGGTGCTCTTTTAGCTGTTGTTGCTATTTTTAGTTTTTTTAAATTTTACTGGTTACCTGGTCAAGAAACAGAAGCAAACACAGAAGAATTTTTTGCTCAAACATACTTCGAAAAAGACAGCTTTAACATTGCTCTTAATGGTGGGTTAAGCGTTGCTACAACGGAAGGACCTAAAACAATGATGGGCTTTAAAGACATCGCTGATACTTACGGAATGACCAAGACTGGTAATTTAGCTAATTATTATTCGGGTATTTGTTTATTGCGTACTGGTAAATTTGCTGAAGCGATTGAGTATTTAGAAAAATATAAAGGAAACGATGAAATGGTTGCTCCAGTTGCTATTGGTGCTATTGGCGATGCAAATATGGAATTGAACAATGTGGATGAAGCTATTAAATTTTACTTAAAAGCAGCAGAAAAATCTAATAATAATTTTACAACACCTATTTTTTTGAAGAAAGCAGCATTTGGTTACGAACTAAAAGCAAATTATACAGAGGCTTTAGCAACATACGAGCGTTTGAAAAATGAATTCGCCATGAGTACTGAAGCCAGAGAAGTTGATAAGTATATTGCTCGTGTAAAAGCATTAGGAAACATTCAATAAGTTGAATGACAGCGTCAATTAAAAGGTGGTATTTTATCACCTTTTTTTGTTTAATGAATTTTAAATTAAAGAGTAAACTAATGATGATTTGCTATAAATAATCATCCATAAAAACTAATATAACGATTATGGCAAGCGAACAAAAAAATCTATCAACCTTTGAAGGAAGCGCTATTGCTAATGCTTCGGAAATGAAATTTGGTATAGTATGGGCAGAATGGAATCATACCATCACTTATGCCTTAATGCAGGGCGCTACAAACACCTTGTTGAAACATGGTGCAAAGCCTGAAAATATTATTACTAAAACCGTTCCCGGTGCATTTGAATTGACTTTGGGTGCTCAGTATTTAGCAGAGTATGGAAATGTAGATGCGATTATTTGTATAGGTTGTGTAATACAAGGCGATACCAAACATTTTGATTTTATCTGTGATGCTGTAGCAAAGGGTATCACTAATTTAAATATCAAACATAATAAGCCCTTTATATTTGGTGTATTAACTGTAAATACGCAAGAGCAGGCAGAAGACCGAACAGGCGGAAAGCATGGAAACAAAGGCGATGAAGCTGCTGTAACGGCTATAAAAATGCTGGATTTGAAAAATAGTTTTGAAGCACAGAAAGGTAAAATAGGATACTAAGTAGAGTTTCCTCATAAACTCAGCCATCTTTTTAACCTTCTTTTTGCTTGATCAAAAAGAAGCAAAAAATCAAGCTAAATCGACAAATCCATTTTTCCTCGCACATACAACGCTTCAGCTGCGCCGGAAAAACTAGGATTTCACACCGATTTAGCAAAGCCTACCGCACCTTTACCAACGGATGCAGTACTTAGGTAGTCTCAGTAAACATAATTTTAATGCATAGTAATATAACGTATTTACTAACGTTTTGCAACTATTTACCTTGCAGATGATTTGCAGAAAACGTCTTAAAAGTATTGATATTACTCGATTTTTTAGTTACTGAGCAGACTATAAGTAGATGCCAATACTTAATTTTCCTGCAAATTATCTTATGTTTAGAATAAGTTATAGGTGATAAAATCATTTCTATTAATAAGATCAAAACAAAACTGATAGTAATAATTTGACCTGTTATTGAAAATTCAATAATAAAATTTTTAACATATTTATTATTAAACAAAAAAGACAACCTATTATGGTTGTTTTTTTTTGTTTTTGTATATTAAGTAATATTATTTTACTTGATCTACTACTGCTTTGAAAGCTTCAGGATGATTCATTGCTAAATCAGCTAATACTTTACGATTTAAGTTAATGTTCTTAGCATTTACTTTACCGATAAACTCACTGTAGCTCATTCCGTATTGACGAACACCTGCATTGATACGTTGTATCCACAATGAACGCATTGTACGTTTTTTGTTTTTACGATCGCGGTATGCGTAAGTTAAACCTTTTTCTAAAGTGTTTTTGGCTATAGTCCAAACATTACCTCTAGCACCCCAATAACCTTTTGTTAAAGCAAGGATTTTTTTTCTGCGAGCTCTACTCGCTACGTGATTGACTGAACGTGGCATTTCTTTTTAATTTTTTGATGTTACGTGGCTAATTTTTAGCGCTTTTAAAACGTAGTTTCTGGTTAATTGAATAACCTTTGCACTCGGGTTAATTTAAAAATTACATTGCTAAAAGGAACTTGATGTTATTCAAATCACGCTTGTGTACTAAGCCTGATTTAGTTAACGCTCTTTTTCCTTTAGTTGATTTCTTGGTCAAGATATGACTTTTGAAAGCATGTTTTCTTTTAATTTTGCCGGTCCCAGTAACAGAGAATCTCTTCTTTGCACTAGAGTTTGTTTTCATTTTTGGCATCTGTTGTTGTTTTTATATTAATTGTTAGTACTCTCTTTTTTTTTTAATTTATTTCGACACTTTTTTAGGCGCCAAAACCATTAACATTTTTTTACCTTCTAATACCGGTAATTGTTCTGCCTTTCCCCACTCTTCTAATTCAGAAGCAAAACGTAATAATAAAATAGTTCCTTGTTCTTTAAAAACAATTTCTCGTCCTCTAAAAAACACAAATGCTTTTACTTTACTACCTTCTTGCAAAAATTTCATTGCATGATTTTTCTTAAATAAATAATCATGTTCATCAGTATGTGGTCCAAAACGAATATCTTTTACAACAACCTTTGATGCCTTTGCTTTTACTTCTTTTGCCTTCTTTTTTAATTCGTATAAATATTTGCCATAATCAACGACCTTGCAAACAGGGGGATCAACATTAGGCGCAATTTCTACCAAATCAACACCTAATTCTTCAGCCATCTTAATTGCTTCTTCAATTGGGTAAACACCTGGTTCAATATCATCACCAACCACACGAACTTGTGGGGTATTACGTATGTTTTTATTGATACGATGTTGTTCTTCACGAACTCCTGGTCGTTTAAATCCTTCTCTTAAACCACGAGGTCGTTTGAAAGGAACAGGCGCTGCAGGTGCACTACCTGGCTTAATTGGACCCGTATTTTTATTATTGTTGTTTATTGGCTTTTTAAAAACGCTAATTTTGACCTCCGCTTTTTAGTTATTAATTATGTTGCTTGAATTTTGTTATTTGTTGTTTGATGTATTTGTTACTCAAAAAAACAAGAACAAAAAAATTTATTTATTTTTAAAATCATTGTCAATGGTAGATTGTACAAGTTTTGTAAAGCCTTCAATAGTCATTGTTCCTATATCGCCTTTACCGTGTTCTCGCACTGCTACTGTTCCATCTGCTTCTTCTTTCTCTCCAACTACTAACATAAACGGTATTTTGTTTACTTCGTTATCGCGAATTTTCTTCCCAATTTTTTCGTTTCTATCATCAACAAGGCCGCGAATATCGGAAATATTTAATAATTCTGAAACTTTTTTTGCATAATCGTTGTATTTTTCACTAATTGGCAAAATAGCAAACTGATCTGGCGTTAACCATAATGGAAAATTACCTCCACAATGTTCAATTAAAACCGCTATAAATCGTTCCAAAGAGCCAAATGGCGCACGATGTATCATTACAGGGCGATGCTTTAAATTATCAGAACCAGTGTATTCTAATTCAAAACGCTCAGGTAAGTTATAATCTACCTGAATAGTTCCTAATTGCCACTTACGACCAATAGCATCTTTTACCATAAAATCTAATTTAGGCCCGTAAAAAGCTGCTTCACCAGTTTCTACTATTGTTTTTAAGCCTTTTTCAGCTGCAGAATCAATAATAGCTTGTTCTGCCAATGCCCAATTTTCGTCAGATCCAATGTATTTAATTTTATTATCAGGATCTCTTAAAGATACCTGAGCTGTATAATCCTTAAAACCTAAGGCATTAAATACATATAATACTAAATCAATTACTTTTAAAAATTCTTCTTTTACCTGATCTGGACGTACAAATAAATGTGCGTCATCCTGAGTAAAGCCACGAACGCGGGTTAAACCATGTAATTCACCTTTTTGTTCGTAACGATATACTGTTCCAAATTCGGCATAACGCACTGGTAAATCTTTGTATGATTTTGGCGATGCTTTATATATTTCGCAATGATGCGGACAATTCATTGGTTTTAAGAAAAACTCTTCGCCTTCATGTGGTGTTTTGATTGGTTGAAATGAATCAGCACCATATTTTTCGTAATGCCCTGAGCACACGTATAAATCTTTAAGTGCGATGTGTGGCGTTACTACTGGTAAATAACCCGATTTTAATTGTGCTTTTTGTAAAAACTGAATTAAACGTTCGCGCAACATAGCACCTTTTGGTAACCATAATGGTAAACCTGCCCCCACTTTTTCTGAAAAACAAAATAATTCTAATTCCTTACCTAATTTACGATGATCTCGTTTTTTAGCTTCTTCTAATAAAATTAAATATTCTTTTAACTCTTTATCTTTTGGAAATGTAATTCCATAAATACGAGTCAACATTTTATTTTTCTCATCACCTTTCCAATAAGCACCAGCAATACTTAAAACCTTGGCGGCTTTAATAAAACCAGTGTTTGGAATGTGTGGTCCTCGACATAAATCCGTGAAATTACCTTGAGTATATAAAGAGATATTTCCATCTTCTAAACGCTCTAATAAATCTAATTTATAAGAATCAACTTTGTTAGTAAAGTATGTAATAGCATCTGCCTTAGAAATTTCTTTACGCACAAACGCATTGTTTTGACGCGCTAACTCCAACATTTTAGCTTCAATTTTTTCAAAATCAGTAGGAGTTAAGACTTCACCGTTTAAATCAACATCATAGTAAAAGCCATTTTCTAATGGTGGACCAACCCAAAATTTAACTTCTGGATATAAAGCTTCTA
>JAYVDU010000073.1:0-6732 GCA_043749245.1 Bacteroidota bacterium
GTGGCATTAAAGTTCATTTTTTTACGGGTAATCATGATTTGTGGATGCGCGATTATTTTATACAAGAATTAGGCGTTACCGTCAATCACGCGCCTATAAAAAAAATGTATAATCATAAATCTTTTTTAATTGGTCATGGCGATGGCTTAGGACCGGGAGATAAATGGTATAAATTTTTAAAAAAATGTTTCAAAAATCCCTTTCTAATATGGTGCTTTAATGCGCTACATCCCAATATTGGTTTTTGGATTGCTCGTCGCTCCAGCAAGCGCAGCCGAATAATAACGGGCGATAGTGATAAACAATTTTTGGGAGAAGATAATGAATGGCTCATGTCATATTGCAAAGAATTATCAAAAAAAGAACATACCGATTTTTATATTTTTGGTCATCGTCATTTGCCACTTGATTTAAAGCCAACACCAACATCTCGCTATATAAACTTAGGCGAATGGATCAATGACTGCTCCCATGCAGTATTTGATGGCGAAAAATTAGAATTGAAAACTTTTGAAGGTTAGTTAATGAAAACAATATAAGGTAAACTTTTGAAGCAATTAAAATACATATTATTTTTATTCTTTTTAAAGGGAGCGCTACATGCGCAAACTAATAGCCTTACTCAAGCCCAAGTAGACTCTTTGCCTTGTATCATATTAGATAAAGGGGCTGAATTCCCAGGAGGTAATGACTCGCTATTTAAATTCATTGGGCGTAATATTAAGTATCCACCAATACAAAGGTGTGATGTAGAAGGAACAATTTATGTAGAGTTTATAATTGAAAAAGATGGAAAAATTTCTAATATAAAAGTGAAAAAAGGAGTTAATGAATATTTCGATAACGAAGCTAAACGAGTGGTTAAATCGATGCCTAACTGGATACCTGGAGAAAAAGACAATAAAATTGTCAGAACAATTAAGTATATACCAATTAGATTTTATTTGAGATGAAATACAATTAAATTTTTTAATAAATTCGATGCACCATCAAATATTTCTTGACTCTAAAAATAGTTTCCTTTAATTTTCCCTTCACTAAATTCAATATTTGGAAAAGGAATTTTAATAATATTGATGCACGAAAAAATAGTTTTTAAAACTTTCGATTTTGTTTTAATCCTTGTTAAATCAGCATCTAACGATAAGTAACATTGGCGGTAACGGTTAAAATTAATCACAGTCCCATCTTTATCAGTTATGATGATGTTATTATTTACCGCTCCAATCATGCCATTGGCGCCATAACCTACTGCTATATTTAACCATTTTGGAAATTTAGTTTCCGGTTTCATAAATGCGGATGGATTAATACTTAGCCAGTATGTTTGTCCGTTATAATCTTTTAATATTTGTTGAGAAAATGATTTACCTAGTAAACTAGGATTATATTGGGCATAAGATGATGAAGAATAGGAAAACTTTAATAGAATCCGTTGTTCATTCCAAAGTACTTTTTGGCCTATAGCCAAACCACTACCAAGTATGTTGGCACTCTCGTCCCCCCAACTAAAACCCCAACCTTGACTATAGCCATCCATAATCTCAATCGCAGTCATATAAGCAAAGCCACTCAAACCACCAATTACTAATTGTTTTTTTTTAGTATAGCCTGCTCTGTCCATGGCATTCATCATTAATCTGCCTGTTTGGTATGTTGTAAGGGTGTGCCCGCATTTATCCATCTGTAGCCACTCATCGTTATCATTAAAAAAATGAAATTGAGATGTGTTATATTGCTGATACCAAGCTTGATTAAGGTATACCAATGAGCTTGACGTTAAGGCAATTGAAGTAATACCTAATACTATTTTACGTTTTTTTAAAACAAAAGTAGAGTCTGATGCAAATAAAGCAGTATTTACAAAGCAAAATAGCAGTATAATTTTTTTTAGTTTTAAAAGATAATTGGGCAAAATGTGAATTATATAAAATTACTCAATTATTTATTGCTATTTCACATAATCAAAATCTAATTGATAGTTGTTAATTTATGTTGATTTATTTAGAAAAATATGTTTATTTATTTAGAAAAATACTTATAAAACCTTAGCTTTACATCAAAACAATCGTAAAATGAAATACCCATTAACGATTAGTTTGTTGCAAAAAATTGCAAAGCACTCAACGAAGCCAATATAAAAATAAAAAAGATTGAGTTAAACACTAATGGCTACAATGGGTATACCAAGTGATAACTAAAAAACAATAACTACTGCACATGAAACAACTATTATTCTATATTTTAATTTTAATTTCTCTAAAGCACTATTCGCAAACAACTACTAATACGCAGAATGTTGTTCCAGATAAATATATTCAAATTTCGGGTGTTGTATTAGATGACAGTTTGCAGCCTTTACCTTTTGTATCTATTATGCTTAAAGGTACCCGTTCAGGCACTGTGAGCGATTTTTATGGTTTCTTTACAGTCGTAGCAAAAGCAGGTGATGAGATGCAATTTTTTTCTATTAATCATAAATCTAAAGCGTATAATTTATCCGATACTTTAACAGGAAGGCACTATTCTATTATTCAAATTTTAACAAAGGATACTGTCCAATTAGCAACAGTTAACGTATTTCCTTGGCCAAGCAAAGAGCAATTTAAACGCGCTATACTTAATTTAGATTTATCAGATACCGATATAGAACGAGCATATAAAAACATGGACAATGAAGATGTGCGAGCTTCTATAAATGGCGGTTCTATGGATGCAGCTGCAAATTATAGAGTGCGCATGCAACAACAGTATACTAAGCTTTATCAAGCTGGTCAATATCCAAGCATCAGTTTATTAAATCCTTTAGCTTGGGCTCAGTTTATTGATGCCTGGCGTAAAGGTAAACTGAAAATTAAATAAAGTTTAGTAAGAATTTATGTTATTAACACTTGCATTAATTCTTACTCTACCCAGCTTTTATAATACTTCCCATCATCAATCCCCATCGCTTCTTCTGTAACTTGTAACGGACGAAATGTATCAATCATCACAGCTAATTCTTGAGTTGAAGTATGTCCAATGCTTCGTTCCATTGCTCCAGGCGCAGGTCCGTGAGGTATACCTTTTGGATGTAATGTAATATGACCTTGTTCAATATTATTTCTACTCATAAAATCACCGTCTACATAATATAATACTTCATCGCTATCAATATTACTATGATTGTATGGCGCTGGTATTGCTAACGGATGATAATCGTATAAACGCGGTACAAATGAACATACTACAAAAGTTGATGTTTCAAATGTTTGATGCACTGGAGGTGGCTGATGTACGCGACCTGTAATAGGTTCAAAATTGTGAATGCTAAACCCGTAAGGGAAATTATAACCATCCCACCCAACAACATCAAACGGATGGGTTGCATAAAGAACTTCATGCATCATTCCTTCTTTTTTTATTTTAATAATAAAATCACCTTTTTCGTCATGCGTTTCTAACTCTGTTGGTAATTTAAAATCGCGTTCGCAAAATGGCGAATGTTCTAGCAGCTGACCAGAAGAGCTTTTATAGCGTTTTGGAGTATAATATGGCGCATGAGATTCTACGTACAGTATGCGGTTTTCTGATGTTTCAAATTCTATTTGGTAAATCATTCCTCTTGGAATAACTAAGTAATCGCCATACTCAAAATGAATATTACCCATAAAAGTCCTTAGTTTTCCTTTTCCTTTATGAATAAAAAGAAGTTC
The DNA here is from genome assembly GCA_043749245.1 of Bacteroidota bacterium. Lineage (GTDB taxonomy): Bacteria > Bacteroidota > Bacteroidia > B-17B0 > Aurantibacillaceae > UBA4416. The sequence goes on from JAYVDU010000073.1 coordinate 3,696, forward strand.
ATCAGCATCCGCATTTTTGTAAAAATAGGTTGTTAAGCTTTCTGTTGGAGCTGCTAATCCAATTTGACAATCGCTATTTAATAAAAGCGTTTTTCTACTTTCTAAAAAATCAGCCGTTGGTTTAATTTCAAAACCTTTTAATAATAACGACTTAATATTTTTAACAATCGCTATTTTAGGTTGAACAGAATAGCTTTTAATAATTTCCTTTACTTGCGTTGGCCTATGAACGTGGTAGGATAAGGACGAGTGGCCACTAAAGCCCTCGGTACCAAATAATTGTTCGTAGTAAAAATTTCCTTGTGGAGATTTAAAAATGGTATGTCGCTTTTGAGGAATATTACCTAGCTTATGATATATGGGCATATAATTAGTTTAATTTTTATTTTAAAGATAAATCATTTTTTAATATTTCCGCCAAATTCGGACGCAATCTGCTTTTATATACAGATAAACACTCTGGGCCATTTTTCATTTTCCCTTTTCTTAATTCACGTTGTATTTCAATTGGCATAGCTGCAATTGCTTGACATTTTGGAGTACAACAGCCTTGCATTTTTTTGGCACATTCATCACATTGTATAAATAATAAATGGCAATCATCATTCTTACAATTTACGTGCGTATCGCATGGCTTCCCGCATTGATGACAGCTACTTAAAACATCGCTCGTAATACGTTCTCCAATACGTTCATCAAACACAAAATTAATTCCTCTGAATTTGCTTTCTAAGCCCTGTTCTTTCACTTCTTTGGCATATTGTATAATACCTCCTTGTAAGTGATTAACGTCTTTAAACCCCTTATATTTTAAATAGGCACTCGCTTTTTCGCAACGAATACCACCGGTACAATACATAATTACTTTTTTATCTTCTTGTCCTTTTAGGTGATCAACTACTAAAGGTAATTCTTCTCTAAAGGTGTCTGCATCTGGGCAAAAGGCATTATCAAATCGTCCAACTTCACTTTCGTAATGATTTCTCATATCAACCACTATCGTGTTTGAATCTTCAATTGCTTTATTAAATCCTTCAGCATTCAAATAAGTTCCGGTATTAGATGCATCAAAACCATTGTCATTAATGCCATCTGCAACAACTTTATCCTTTACTTTAATAATTAATTTATAAAATGATTTCCCATCATCATCAACTGCAAACTTAAAAGGCACGTTTATAAAACGATTATCTTGATATAATTGATTAACGAATTCATTCCAATTGGCTTTAGGAACACTCATTTGCGCATTAATTCCTTCGTGAGCAATATATATTCTGCCAAAGCAATTCAAGTTAGTCCATTGCGTAAATAAATTATCGCGAAGCTCTTTAGGGTTATCAATTTTTACATATTTGTAAAAAGAAAAAGTTACTCGCTCAATACTTTCTTGAGCTAAACGACGTTTAAGTTCGTCTTTATCAATTCTATTTCTTAATTCAGGCATCTTCATAAATAGCTACAATTGCAGGTTACACCAACTGAATTATAACTTCATTTGGTATTATACTATTTTTAATTTAATAACGTAAAGGATTGATAGATTTTCAAATTAGCACATTTTTAGTTACGTTTGCGAAGGTAGTAAAAAACTAAAAAACTTACCTGACTTTTATCATGTACAATAAAGAAGATAAAATTTTAATTATTGGTGCCGGCGGACAAATTGGTATCGAATTGACTCAAGAGCTCAGTTTATTGTATGGGTCGAGTAATGTGATAGCAGCTGATTTAAAGCCAATTCCTGCATTAGCGGTTAATCCCTTCGAAAAGTTAGATGTTTTGGATAAAGATGCTTTACTCAATATTGTTAAAAAACATGGTATTTCTCATGTGTATCTTCTGGCAGCATTGCTTTCGGCCACAGGCGAGCAAAATCCTATGTTTGCTTGGAAATTAAATATGGAAGGTTTATTTAATGTACTGGATTTAGCTAAAGAAAAACATATTGCAAAGGTTTACTGGCCCAGCTCAATAGCAGTTTTTGGACCAACCACACCAAGGATTAACACGCCACAGTTTACGGTTATGGAACCATCTACCGTTTATGGCATTAGTAAACAAGCCGGAGAACGTTGGTGCGAATGGTATTTTCATAAATTTGGTGTTGACGTTAGAAGCTTACGTTACCCTGGATTAATTGGTTGGAAGTCGGCTCCGGGTGGTGGAACCACGGATTATGCTGTTCATATTTTTCATCAAGCTCTAAAAAACAAAACCTATGAGTGTTTTTTAAGCGCTCAAACCGCGCTGCCGATGATGCATATGGAGGATGCCATTAGAGCAACGATTGAAATTATGCATGTGCCTTCCGAACAAATTAAAATTAGAGGTAGCTACAATTTAGCAGGAATTAGCTTCACACCCGAACAAATTGCTTTAGAAATTAAAAAACATATCCCAGATTTCACTATTTCATACAATCCAGACTTTAGACAAGCAATTGCAGATAGTTGGCCAAAAAGTATTAATGAAGATAGAGCTAAAGAAGACTGGGGTTGGTCATCAAAATATGACCTTTCGTCGTTAGTTGAGAATATGCTAACAAACTTGGCATAAAAAATGCATCACAAAACGTAACTTTTTAAATCTAAATGACGTACAATATTCCAAGTAAAATCATTTTTAATCAATCATCGTTAAAAATGTTCTGTTTGTCTAATTTTAGTTTCAAAGTACAAGAATTATACATAATTTAGTAAAAGCATATCTATTCAATAAATATTAAAGCCTATGAGAAAAGTATATTTTATATTGATTTTTTTAGTTTATCAAATGAGCCAAGCTCAATCCCAATCTTACGAATTTGGCGGTACATCTGGCAAAGATACCATCAACTTAATTGATGCTTTAGGCAAAAAGCAAGGTCAGTGGGTTTTAAAGGGTAAACATAAGCCAGGATCTTGTTATGCAGAAGATCAGGTAGTTGAAAAAGGAAAATACAGCGAAAACCGAAAAGTAGGTAAGTGGCTTGAATTTTACTGTAATGGTAATATGAAAAACCAGTTAACTTTTCAAAATGGACGAACTGATGGTT
>JAYVDU010000074.1:0-6706 GCA_043749245.1 Bacteroidota bacterium
ATAAAAATGCAATTTAATTAGCTATAATCAAAGCAAAAAATCCCCACAATTGTGAGGATTTTAATAATTCAAAATAACTACAGATTTATTTTTTGTAAACCATGACATTAAATACAAACGGCTGAATGCGTTTCACTTGTTCGCTACGTTTTAGGCCACGTAAGCTTGATTTTTTAGTATCTAAAGTCAAGTCTTTTTTCAACGAATCATTTTCTAATGCATTAATAGTTTGTTGTATTAAGTCAGATTTAATAGCATAACCAGTTCCTTCTGCAGAAGTTAATTTACCTCTAATCACACCAATAATAGTACCTTGTTCATCCATTAACGGACCACCACTATTACCTGGATTTACAGGGATTGAAATTTGATACATGGTTGTGTCATTATTAAATCCAGTCATAGAGCTTAATGCGCCTTCGCCGTATACAGCGTCTCTGCGAGGATATCCAAGCGTAAATATTTTATCACCAATTTCAGAAGTGTTCGTTTTAAATGAAAAAGGGAAAGTCATATTTTTCAAGATATCGCAATTTTCTATTTTATAAATAGCAATATCTAATTGAGGATTGCTTGTGATTAATTTAGCAGATGCTCTGTCAAGGGAGCCATTAGTAACAAATACAGAATCGGCATTTTTTACCATGTGCCAACTAGTAATAAAATAGCCTTTGTTATTTAATGCGAAGCCAGTACCTTCAATGTTTGCAGGCGCATATTTTTTAATGCGATTTTTAGAAGCATCTGTAATCCCTTCTATAATCCCTTCTTGAGAATATTTTAGCTCGGTTACATCACGCTTTAAATCAGTGATGTCGTTACTTTGTTGTTTTAATAAATAACCACCGGTACTCAATAATGTAACCGTTCCTAAAACAGCAACAATCGCCACGGAAGCAGCAACTGCAAATGTTTTACCGTGTTTTCCAATAAATGTTTCTTTTCTAATCGAAATAATTTTAGCGTCTTTTCCGTATTCTTGATTATGAATCGTTGAAAGTATTTGTTTTAAATGTGTGCGCTGTTCATGCTGATTAATGCCTTCAATTAACGTTTTATGCTTATCAAACGCTAACGCAAATTCAGCGTCCGATTGCAAGCGTGCTTCAAATGCTTGTTTATCAGAAGCTGAAATGTTTCCAAATAAGTAATTGTCAAATAATTCTACCGTTCTCATGTCTCTCTCTATTTATAAGCTTTTAAAGGCTTTTTATATTATTTATCTTCAAAAAAATACCGTTTTAAGCGCTGTAAACATTTATACTTTTGTGTTTTAGCATTATCTGAATTGGTATATCCGAATTTCTCTGAAATCTCATACATACTTAACTTGTACACATAAAAGTCTTTTAAAATAGTTTTGCAGGGCTCACCCAAATTCTCCATACAGGCATTCATTTTTACGATGTCTGATTCCTTTTTAAGGTGATCCGTTATTTCATCTGATACATCAACCACATCTTCCTCTTCGCCTTCATTGAAGCGCGCTATGTGTCCATTTCCGCGAAGTTGCTTTAGCCATAAGCGTTTAGCAATCGAAAAAATAAAGGTTTGTAATTGACAATTAAGCTCAAACGTTGATTTTTGAACGTTTTCATACAATACAATCAAGGTTTCTTGATAAATATCGGCTGCGGCTTCACTGCTACCACTATTATTTACAACATATTTAAGAACGAGGTTATAATGCTTTTTGTATAAAGCCCGCAACACCGCATCGTTATTATGCTTGAGCCCTTCTATAAAATCAAGGTCGGTGTACGATACTTTCGACATAAAGTCTTTTATTTAGATTAATACCAATTAATTAAAAAGGTAACCTTTTAAAAGTTGTTAGTTGTAAGTTTTTAGTTTTGAATAAGATACATTAGTTGATTTCAGAATATTTAATTACAAACTTCTTTAATTTTTTTAGAAGCATCTTTATCTCCGAGTAAAGATGCTTTGTTTAATTCTATACAAGCGGTTATTGTATCACCTTGGTATAAATATGCAAATCCTTTTAATGCTTGAGCATTAACCTCTTTGCTGTCTATTAATAATATTTTATTATAATCTTCAATTCCTTTTTTAAAATAAATTAAATCATTGCCTTTATCTTGAGAGCCTGTTTCAATCATTGTTTGTATTCCTCTTGCCAAACTAACATATAAACTCGCTCTGCGATAATAAGCTTCAATATAGTTAGAGTCAAGTTCAATTGCTTTTGTACAATAATCAATTGATTTATCTACATTCACTTCACTAAGATCTTTTTCTAGATAATCTTTTGGAGTTTCATTTTTACAGCTACTAACTAATGTTGAAATGACAACACACATTGTTATTTAATAAATTGACGTTTCATAATTAGTGATAGTTATAATTTATTGTTTTAATTTTTTTAAGATTACAGAATCGTTATTTTGACAACTATAAAAATTGGAATAAAAAATATCGACGTTGTTTTTCTTATTTTTGCCAAAGAAGTATTATATTTTTGAAGATTTAAGTTTCGAAATTAATACTGGTCTGATGCTTCCATGCAAAACTCTTAATACTTCGATGTTTTTTGATGTAATACGGTATATGATTAAGTATTTACCAATAATGATGTTTCGGTAAGTTTTATTTTTTGTTTTTAAAAATCGACATTCAGGATACATCAAATATTTTACATTTAATCCCACAATGCTTTGATAAAATTCAAATAATAATGCTTCGGCAATTTGTTCGCCAAAAGTGTCCAAACCATAATCGTAAATGTCAGAAATATCGGCAATACTAGCAATAGATTGTATTACTTCGAGTGTCTTTTTTGCCATACAGTCATAATATCTTTTTTAAACTCTTCAAAAGTCCCAACAGGTTTAAAAGAACCGTTTTCAGCTTCTGTAATCAAACAAATAAAATCTTCTTGAGATAAAGATTCGTTTGGAGTAAATTTTTTATTTATTGTATGTTTACTATTTGCCATAGTATAAATTTATTAAAAATATATTATAAAAACAATACTAAATTACTTACCCATCAAAGCTTCAATTTCCTCAGCTTCTATTGGAATATTTTTCATGAGATCATCATTTCCAGTAGTTGTTATTATGATATTATTTTCTAAACGAATACCTAAATTTTCCTCCGGAATATAAATCCCCGGCTCAACGGTAAAGGCATTGCCAACTTGCATGGGTTCTGCAAAAAAGCCTACATCATGTACATCTAACCCAATAAAGTGAGAGGTTCCGTGCATAAAATATTTTTTGTAAGCAGGCCAAGCTGGATTCTGATTTTTAACGTCTTCCGTTTTTAATAATCCTAATTGTAATAATTCTTCAGTCATTAAATCTCCAACAGCTACATTATATTTTTCAAAGGTATTACCTGCTTTAAGCATACTAGTTGCTCCTTTCATGACGCTTAACACTGACTCATATACTTGGCGCTGACGAGTCGTAAACTTACCAGATACTGGAATCGCACGCGTCATATCGCTTGCATAATTAGCATATTCGGCTGCAACATCTAACAAAATAACGTCGCCATCTTTACAAGGTTTGTTGTTTTCCACATAGTGTAAAACGCAGGCGGAACCACCACTAGCAATGATTGGTCCATAAGCAAATCCTCGGCTTTTATTACGAACAAATTCATGAATCAATTCTGCTTCAATTTCGTATTCCATTACTCCCGGTTTTACAAAATTTAATAAGCGACGAAATCCTTTCTCGGTAATGTTGCAGGCCTGTTGCATTAATTCAATTTCTATAGGATGCTTTACCGAGCGAATGCTGTGCATGATAGGCGCAGCGCGCATAATGGTGTGCAATGGAAATTGGGTTCTTAGTTTATTATTGAAACGCATTTCTGCAGTTTCCATATCTATATAACGGCGGGTATGTTCATTGCTATTTAAATAAAAGTTCTCTGCCTGAAAAGCAAAGGTTTTAAAGGTTTTTTCAAACTCGTGAATCCAATATACGTTTTCAATACCGCTAACTTCCGTCGCTTGTTTTTTAGTAAGCTTCGCACCTTCCCATATAGCAATCAATTCAGATGTTTCTTTGATGAATAATACTTCTTTATTTTTCCCGTCTTTCACATCCGGAAAGATCATTAAAACGCTATCTTCTTGATCAACTCCTGTTAAATAAAATAAATCGGAGTTTTGCACAAAGCCAAAAGTGCCATCCCCATTAGTCGGCAAAAAATCATTACTAACGAATAACGCTAATGAATTTGGTTTTAAGTGTTTAGCAAAACTCTTACGGTTCTCGATGAATAGCTCTTTTTTTATGGTAGAATATTTCATTTTATCGATTAATATATTATATTTGTTTTTACTAATATACTTATTTTTTTAAATGTCAAACTACATTGTTATAAAAAAGTCAGAAACACAAACTGTGGAAATTGACATTTGCAGTGATGGTATTATTAGGGTTATGTTTAAAAAAAATACGGAAATTGGTCCTTCCGAATTTAAAGAATTATTTAAAACATATAATGCCATAGTTGAGGGCAAAAGCTATCCTTACATTTACTACGTTGAAGATGGCTCCGTTATATTTACGAATGAGGGTAGGGCATACTCCAAGGAGAATGAATTTTCATTTCCCAAAATTTGTAATGCATATGTCGTCAAATCTTTGGCGCACAAATTAATTGCTAATTTTTATTTGAAATTTAACAAACCATTTTATCCTTCAAAAGTGTTTACTACCATGGATGATGCTGAAGCATGGTGCTTTAATCAATTAACGGACTCTAACAAAAACTACTATTCGATGGTAATGTAAACAGATAAGTGGTCGCTATATCCATTATAGTATTTTGTGCCACTATATGTTCTGCTCGGACTTACTTCACCTGTTTTAGCATTCTTGTATAACACAAAATCTTTTTTCAAGATGTGAGCATTTTTAGGTTCAAACTTGTAGCCTTTTTTAGCTCCAATAAATCCTTGCGAAACAATGATTTGATCTAATACTCTCCATTCTTTATCAAAATAATGCGTGCCTTGTTTATTTGCATCCAGTGTTTGATAGGCGTTATACAAATCTCCTTTATCTTTTGGTTTGTCACTTGCTTTTAAAATGTTTAAAATACTATTATTGTCGGGATGGTCATTAAAATCACCCATCACAATCACTTTAGCTTTTACATCTTTTTTTTGTAGTTCGTTAATTTTGTTTCTCACTTGTTCGGCGGCATACACACGGCGAGGCTCACTTTCTTTTTCGCCTTCTCTTCGGCTTGGCCAATGATTAACAAATACATAAATCACATCTCCGTTAGTTGCTTTTAACGTGGCAAATAAAATATTACGTGTTTTGTAATCGCCTATGGCTGGATTAGTTGCATTTAATTCTTTAAAATCAACTAATGTAAAAATAGATTTATCATATAATAATCCAACGTCTATGCTGCGTTCATCAGGACTATCCGTGCAAATGATGCCGTAAGATTTGTTTTTGAATTCAGATTTAGATACAAGATCTTCTAACACTTCTTTGTTTTCAATTTCCACTAAGCCTACTAATGCTGGTAATCCCGGACCTTCAACTGTCGAATCCAAAACTTGAGCCACTTTATACAGTTTATTCATATACCGTGCTTCATCCCATTTCATTGGCGATTCTGGTAAAAATTCATCGTCTTTTTTATTGGGATCATCTTTCGTGTCAAAAAAGTTTTCGCAGTTATAAAATGCCACAGTAATAGGACCTTTTGTTTGAGCGTAATTTGAAACAAAGCTCAATAAAATAATAGTAATGAAAATAAATTTAATCATAAAGCAAATGTAATTAAAAAATGATGGATTGAAATTAAATTTAGGTTATTTTAAGTTAAAGTAAGGGCTTGTTTAAAATTATTTTATAATAATTGTTATGGTCTGTTTTCGATTTATTTTTTAATACCAACTGAATTTATGATTTAGACTAAAGATACAAAGTGATTTTTTATCAAGATAATTTTAATAGCTTTTTTATTTTTTTGAAATCGATAGAATAGGATGAATTTCAATAGCATTGGGAGCTGCTCCTAACTGTCCGTGTATTTTATCATAAAAAGCCACGCCAGTAATCGTATAAACTGACGTATCCACTTGAGCAGTTGATAACAAAGATTGTTTAAAATCTGTTCTCGCTTTTACAAAAGAAGAAAGATGTTTACTTTGTTGAACTGAAGCGCAGTATTCATCAGGGATTTCACCAACCATAGTTATTGAGCTATTTTGTATGTCTTCTAACACCAAATGATAATCTCCATCGTCACTCAATTTATATTCACGAATACGACATTTTATCGAATAGGTATTAAATTCTATCCCAAAGCGAGGCGTATTATCATTTATTGTATTTGTAAGAGGGATATTTATTAGCTCTTTAACACTTGTATAAATAGGAGTGTAATTGATATTTAATTCACCTATATCGGTAAGTGTTTTTACATCCCATCTATCTTTACCTACACAAGCTGGATTTTTCTCGTCAGGTTTTTTTAAACAAGAAATTACAAAAAAGCAAATGCAACCACTGGCAAGTAATAATGGTACTGTATATTTAATTTTTAAATATTTCATTTTAATAGTTTTTTATAATTTATATAAGATACATATCCCTAAATTCATTATTCGTATGGTGTTTTCTTCTAATACCGCATTATTTCCAAAATGTTGCAAAATTACTTTGTACGAACCATAAATTCCTGTTCCAAATCTTTTAGT
>JAYVDU010000075.1:0-6662 GCA_043749245.1 Bacteroidota bacterium
ATACCGTCAGACAAACCAATTTGGGGCACAAAAATATCTTCGATATCAGCTATTTTCATGATGGTGGTAAATATTTTAGAAGCATGCACAATAACATCAGCTCTATCGGGCTTTAAACCCAATACATCAATACGTTCTTCAAGGGTATAAGAATTTAGCATGTCGTGTATGCCTTTTAATTTACTATAACTTAAATTTTTATTTTCTTTTTTAGTCATTTTAAAAATCTTGTTGATATTACCTCCCGAACCAATAGCATGAAGTGGGTGTATACCAAACGTATTTTTTTTGATCCACTCTTTCATGTTTTCCCATTCGTCTTTTTCCACTTTATTTAATAACATACGCACGGTTCCAATATTAAACGATTTGGCGGCTATTACTTTTTGGTTGTGGTATAAGGTTAACTCAGTACTACCACCGCCTACATCTATATACAAATAGGCATGTTTAGGGTTTAATAGTTCTTCGATGTGATTAGAAAAAACCAATTGAGCTTCCAATTTACCATCAATAATTTCAACGGTTAATCCTGTTTCATTTTTGATACGCGCAATAATTTCAGCACTATTAGAAGCATCTCGCATTGCGCTTGTAGCAACCGCTCTAAAAGCATCTACCTCGTAAACTTTAATTAATTCGTGAAAGCCACGCATCGCAGTAACTAATTTTTCTGCTTTTTTTTCTGAAATTTTGCCATTCAAAAAAACATCTTCTCCTAAACGAATAGGTAATCGAATTAATTCTTCTTTTGAAAAATGTGGTTTTCCACCTAAATCGTAGGCCCTACAAAATAACAAACGCATAGCATTACTTCCAATATCTACTGCAGCAAAAATCATAAGGTCGTTTTTCTTTTAGTGTTTACTACTTTTTTGATTTGTGCCTTTGGTTTAACTTTTAGGATTACCTTTTTAGAGGCAAGTTTAACTGTTTGGGATTTCAAATATTGCTCTTTATCATTCTTCAAATAATTGTAAACCTCGTCCTGTACACGAACTTTTCGTTCTCCTGATTTCGGTTTTTTATAAATATTTTGTTGCAATCTATCTAAGATACGCACTTTCGTATTCCCTGATAATTGAATATTAATAATATCCTTAATTTGTTTTTTTACTTCAGCATCATAAATAGGAACGGCTACTTCGCTTCTACTATCAAGGTTTCTACTCATCCAATCGGCTGAAGTAATATATATTTTTTCATCGCCATTATTTCCAAAAATAAATACGCGAGCATGTTCTAAATATTTATCTACAATACTATACGCTTTGATATTATCACTAAAACCTTCGATTTCAGTAACTAACGAGCAAATACCTCTAACGATTAATGTAATTTGCACGCCCGCTTGCGAAGCTTCATACAATTTTTTAATCATCTCTTTATCTACCAAGCTATTCATTTTTAAAATGAGATAGGCTTTTTTCTTGGCTTTTGCATTTTCAATTTCTTTATCAATTAAACTCACAAAAGTGTTGCGCATATAAAAAGGTGCTACCGCTAAATGCTTATAAACACCCGTATTAAAGTTGTTTGTATAAAAATCAAACATACGAGAGATTTCTTCGGTAATATTTTTATCTGCTGTTAATACACTAAAATCTGTATAGCTACGCGCTGTTTTTTCATTAAAATTACCTGTACCAATATGAGCATATTTTATTTCTTTACCACCAACACGAGTCGTAATCAAAAATAATTTACTATGCACTTTTAAACCGGGCACTCCGTATATAACGGTAGCGCCTTCTTCTTGTAATTTGTTGGCCCAGTATATGTTATTTTCTTCATCAAAGCGAGCTTGTAATTCTACCAATACCGTTACTTTTTTGCCATTCTTAATGGCATTAATTAAAGCATTTGCAATTTTAGAAGAATCCGCTACACGGTAAAATGTAATCTTAATAGAATCAACAGTTGGATCTAAAGAAGCCTCTCGTAGCAATGTAATAATATGATCGAAGGTATGATAAGGATAATGTAATAAAATATCTTTTTCTTTAATTACACTTAAAATACTCGTATTAATATTATCTAAATACTTATGGCTAATTGGTTGAGGATGATTATACACTAATTTTTTATCGCCAATATTTGGGAAGCGAATAAAATCTTTAAAGTTGTGGTAACGCCCGCCGGGTATAGCATTGTCTTTCTTTGCCATGCCTAATTTTTTCATAATAAAAGAAAGCATTTCGGTACTCATGGTACTATCATATACAAAACGAACAGGCAATCCTTTTTTTCTATCTTTTACACTTTTAGAAATTTTTTCGAGCATACTTTTGCTCACATCCTGATCGATATCTAATTCGGCATCACGTGTAAGCTTTATGTTTATAGTCTCTTTAGCGTGATAACCATGTACTGAAAATATTTCGTTGACATTGAAACGAATAACATCATCTAATAAAATAATATACTTTTTATTTTTTTCTTGAGGAAGAATAACAAAACGTGTTGTTGATTTAGAGGGAATTTCTATTAAAGCGTATTTGTTTTTTTGTTTGGAGCTATCAGAAATTAATCGAACAAATAAATAGCCCGACTTATCTTTCATATAAGGAAAAGCCTTATTTTCATCTACCATTATTGGGAAAAGAGTAGATACTACTTCATTATGAAAATAATTTTTTACAAATTGTTGTTGATTGTGATTTAACTGTTTTTCGTTGATGATGAATACATTCTCTTTAGCCAATTCGCGAAGTAACTCTTGATAAATGGCTTCAAACTTTTGTTGTTGAGTAATAACTTGTTTCTGTAATTTTTGTAATAATTCCTTTGGATCGTCTCCGTATACAGCAATTGCTTTTTTGCCTAGCTTTGATAAACGATTAATGGTTGCTACACGTACGCGATAAAATTCATCACGGTTGTTACTAAAAATACCTAAAAATTTTAAGCGTTCAATCAAAGGAGTTGACGAATCAGAAGCTTCTTGTAAAACGCGTTCATTAAAGGAAAGCCAACTAATTTCTCTATTAATGTATGGAATTTGTTGTTTGGACATAGGATTAAAAAATACTTTATAAATATAGTTATTAAGCCAATACGTTATGTTGTATTATTCATAAATTTACAGCACTTAAAGTGCAAATTATCAACTTCGTTAAAAAACATATTTATATTTTCATTATCATCATCTTTCACATCGTTGGATTTGTGGGATTTTTGATAAATCCAAGCTATTTTAAATCACTGAGTCCACTAAATTTACTGTTATCCTCGGGTTTAGTATTGCTTATGAGTAAGCAACCTAATTGGAAATTCTACGGTTCACTTTTATTAATTGCCCTAATAGGTTTTTTTTTGGAAGTTTTAGGTGTAAAAACAGAACTCATTTTTGGTTCTTATTATTATGGTCGTACGTTAGGGTTAAAGGCATTTTCAGTTCCGCTTCTTATTGGCGCTAATTGGGCTATTTTACTGTATTGCACTGCTCAAATTTCTCAACTTAAAAATCAAATTCTAAATGCTTTATTTGGCGCATTTTTAATGGTTTTTTTGGATTTTTTCATCGAACAAATTGCGTCAAGATTCGATTTTTGGTATTGGAAAAACGGGATCATTCCTTTGCAAAATTATATTGCATGGTTTATTATTTCGTTTGCATTAAACCTTGCTTTTCAAAAAAGACTTGGTCAAAAATCAAATTTGACAGCGAAGGCTTTTTACATGATACAAATCACGTTTTTTGGAGCACTTTATTTTTTTAATTAAACAATTTATGACGTTCTTTGTTATCAAAATATGCTAATCAATGCGCTCATAGTTTTAGTAACATTTTTCTTTATGGAATTTGTTGCTTGGTTTGTTCACAAATATGTGATGCATGGTTTTTTATGGCACTTACACCACGATCATCATGATCATACAACAGCTCCTCCATTTGAAAAGAATGACGCTTTTGCATTAATTTTCGCTATTCCAAGTTGGTTATTTATGATGTTTGGAGTAATAGATGGCTGGGATTATAAATTTTATATAGGTGTCGGTATTTTGTTATATGGCATTGCTTATTTTTTTGTGCATGAAGTTATTATTCACCAACGATTAAAGTGGTTTTCAAAATCTGATAATTGGTATGTAAAAGGTATAAAACGAGCTCACAAAATGCATCACAAGCATCTAGATAAAATTAATGGCGAGAATTTCGGGATGCTCATTGTCCCCATTAAGTATTTTAAACACGATTCTTAAAAATAGGCATTGCTTAATAGATGATGATACATTCTTATATGTATCTTTAAGCAATTAATTTATTTAATGAACTCACATTATACTTATTTAATTTTAGATGTATTAAGTGTTACTTTCCCTTTTTTATTAAGCTTTGATAAGAAAGTAGCCTTTTACAAAACGTGGAGATACTTATTTCCTGCGATGTTTATTGTTGGGCTGTTTTTTATAGCGTGGGATGTGTTATTTACTGCTAAGGGCGTTTGGGGATTTAACCCAACATATATAACAGGCATTACTATAGTAAATTTACCAATCGAAGAAGTTTTATTTTTTATTTGTGTTCCCTACTCCTGCGTTTTTATTTATGAAGTTTGTAATGCATACATCAAGCAAGACCTAATAGGTGCTAATGCAAAACATATCAGTTTTATCATCTCTTTGATCTGCATAATTATTTGTATTTTATATTATAACAAAACATACACCATCGTCAATGTCGGTATTAGCTTGTTATTATTGCTTTTTGCGACCTTCATCTATAAATTCAAGAATTTAGGAAGATTTTATGTTGCATACGTTGTGTCACTCAGTCCTTTTTTAATTTGTAATGGAATTTTAACAGCCCTACCAATTGTTACTTACAACAATAATGAAAATATGGATCTTCGTATTTACACCATTCCATTAGAAGATACCTTGTATTGCTTGAGTTTATTATTAAGTACAATCCTATTAATGGATTATTTTAAACAAAAACATTTACAAACTAATTTACAAACTAATTAATCCCATGGATATTAAAAAATATAGCATTCCTATTATCACCCTGGTCATACTAGGTTTATTTGTGTATTTATTTACCAATGTGGTCATCTATCTGATTATATCGTTGGTCTTGTCTTTAATTGGTATGCCTGTAGTTCATGCCATTAGCCGGTTAAAAATTGGCAAATTTCATATTCATCATACTATCGCTGCTATCCTTACCTTGTGCTTATTTTTAAGTGTTATTTATATATTTAGTATTACTTTTTTACCACCACTCGTTGAACAATTATCTTTTTTATCTCATGCTAATTTAGAAGAAGTATTACACAATCTTTTAGCGTCTAATCCTCACGTTAAAGGTTTATTTTCAAAGTTTGGTAACGAGCATCAAGTTGCAACTTCCATAGGAGAACAGGTAACCAATTTTGTGAATTTCCAAAATGTTACTTACTTATTTAATAACACAATGTCTTATGCAAGTACCATTTTAGGAGGATTATTTTCTGTACTATTCATCACGTTTTTCTTTTTAAAAGATGATCAAATCGTTTCAAAATCTATTCTTTTAATCACACCTGTTGGGTTTGACAAAGAAATGGGAGATATTTTAAGAACATCAAAAAAAATGTTGAGTAAATATTTTATTGGTTTATTTATTGATGTTTTATATGTGAGTGTTGTTGTTACTACATTGATGTGGTTATTTGGAATTAGAAATGCGTTAGTTATTGGCTGCTTAGCTGGGTCTATGAACGTGATACCGTATATCGGACCTATTATTACATTATTCTTTGCAGTTTTTTTAGGAGTAAGCGGCTGCATTGAATTTGCGGAATATGATACCATCGCATCAACCATCACTAAAATTATATTGATTTTAATTGGTACTAATTTATCTGATGCGATGTTGATTCAGCCTACCATATTCTCTAATACAGTTAAAGCTCATCCGCTCGAAATATTTTTAGTGATTTTAATGGCAGGGGCTATTGGTGGTATTTTAGGGATGGTAGTGGCTATTCCGAGTTATACATTGTTACGAATAATCGCTAAAGAATTTTTACATCACTATAAATTTTTTCAAAAATTAACTGAAAATATTCCTGAGTAAAAACAGTTATTTTAATACACTTGAATATGGAAACAATTTTAAAATTTTTAAAACAACTCCCAAAAACCAATAACAAAGAGTGGTTTGATGCCAATCGTAAAACCTACGAATTATGTAAAACTGAATTTGAAAACATCGTAAAGTCTGTGATAGATAAAAGTGTTATTTTTGATAAAGAATTAGCTAATTTAGAGGCAAAGAAATGTTTGTTTAGAATTAATAAAGATGTTCGTTTTAGTAAGGATAAAACACCCTACAAAACAAACATGGGCGCTAGTATTAATCCTGGCGGAAAAAAATCAATGATGCCGGGGTATTATTTACACATCGAGCCTGAAAAGAGTTTTTTAGCAGGCGGTTGTTATCAACCCACGCCAGAAATGCTTGCTTCCATTAGGCAAGAGATTGATTACAATACCATCAATTTCAAAAAAATAATTTCAGCAAAGGATTTTAAAACCTATTTTAAAGAGCTTTCTCAAGAAGATAAATTAAAAACAGCCCCTAAAGGCTATGAAAAAACACATCCAGAAATTGGGTTATTGCAACACAAGCATTTCATCGTGGTTCATGATTTAACGGATGCTGATGTACT
>JAYVDU010000076.1:0-6646 GCA_043749245.1 Bacteroidota bacterium
CGCCGTGATAACGGCAGCACCTAATAAGCCATAAGTGGGGATAAACAAGATATCTAAAATAACGGTTAATATAAAAATAGACAATAACAACAAGCATCCTTTTTTATAATGATTGGAATAAAACAAGATTGAACTATTTATGCCGGTTGAAACATTGACTAAAGAGCCGAAACTCAAAATCAATACTAAATACAAAGAACTTGAATACTCGGGAGGTAAAAACTCAAATAGATATTTTGAACACGTATTGATTCCTAAAAAAAGAAAACCGCCAAGAACTAATAAATATTTAACAGATTCCGAATACACTTTTTCAACTTCGTGTGTATGTTGTTTCAAAAAACTTTCTGCAATCTTAGGTTGACTTATTCTGTCGATTGCGCCTAATGGTACCTCTATAAACATCGCTAAAAAGGCGGCTGTAGTATAAATAGCCACATTACTTAAAGAATAAAATCCTAAAAAAATAGAATCAATACTTCGTAAGCCAAACGATGCAAAAGAAATTATACATAAAAAAAGGCCATAATAAACTACCTTTTTAAGATTGATAGATTTAAAAATAGAAAAATTAATACTAAATGAAATTAAACCATAACCATATAAATAGGAAATAAGAATCAAGGTCACTATAAAATAAATGAGCACATAAATAAGCACATATTGATTGAATGAAATGATTTGGTAATAATATAAAACCGTAATAAGTATAACTACTAATCGAGAAAACACATCATTAAGAAATGAGGGAACCGTTGATTTATAGGCGGCCTGGCTGAAACTAGTAATACAAGAATTTAAAGCAATGATAAGAGATAAAGGGATAACGCAAAAAAAGTACGAAATAAATAAATGCGATTCAGTCGTGTATAATTGTAGTATATAGTTTTTGAAAATAAAAAAAAGAGTAACCGTAAAAACACTAGCTATAAAAAAATAAATTAAAATAAACCCTAAGATGTAGTCTTTTAAACTTTCTTTTTGTTTAAACTCAGGATAAAATTTCAGAATAATACTCGGCAAACCCAAGGGAATAGCTAAACTCAATAAAAAAGAAAAATTATATAAATTTCGAGTAAACCCTAATTCATCTATTGATAATAATTCAGGTTGAATATAAAGTGTGCTAATCGCACCAACTACAACACCTAAATAAGTGATAAATACATTTTTTATTCCTTGTCGTTTTATGACGCCCATTTGTTAAATGTATTTCTGTTTTTATATTAAAGAAGTAAAGATCTTAGAGCTATTTATAAAATACTAGCTTTTAGAATTTACTAATGGATTAATAATTGAAATTCAAATATACAAATTGACAGGGACATAATAAAAAATGGGTTTTATCGAACAGAAACCAGTCTCAAGTAAACACACAGCATTTTAATATACTATGATGCGAATTTAGGCGTTAATAATTAACCTACGCTAACGTTAAAGGGATGTGTAGCACAGCAACTATTTTGCATCTTAGAGCCTGTTTAAAATTATTAGATAAATTTTAAACAGGCTCTTAGGTTATTACACAAATTTCCTATCCAAAATGGCTAATATTTCAGCTTTTTTTCGTCTTGATCCTTCAAAGGTTGAATTATCTGTTAAAGTAATGATGCAAATTTGACACTTGGTATAATGTTTTATATAATTGGAATTGATATAAAGGCTGTATAAAAATTACGGTTATGTTCCACAATATAATTCAAACATTTATTTTTAACAAATAATTTAAAATCTGAAATTGACCCACTATAATTTTTTTGAAAAATGAATTTCGTAAACACTTTACAGTTTCTATAGTTTTTACGAAAGCATAAAATAAAAATATAGATATTAAAAATTAGAATTAATTAATAAAATAAAACAAAAAATTAATTGAAAACATAAAAACGGATTAAAAAACAAAAAATGGAAAATCAAACATTGATTTATTTTTTTAAATAAAATAGATACTTTTCTGTGTAAAATTTTTAAATAAAATTTTCTTTGTAATAAATAAATGCATCAAATTATAAAAACGCAAATCCCATAACAAATTTTTAATACAAAAAAAGGTTGCGTGTAACTATGGCTTCCTTGTCCGTTTTACAGACGCAACGAAGCCTTAGCTAATATTGGTTATTATTCTTTAGGTAGTTGAGGTGACATCAATAAAAAATCCCCACCAAGTATATTGACGGGGATTTTTTAGTTATAAGTAAGGGCTTATTTAAGTTCTAATCTAAATACCTTAGAGTGCTTTCTGTCTTCGCGCAATCTGTCTACAATTACATTAGCACTTATGGTTTCAAAATTACGAGGGTAAATGTGTACCTCTTCTTCTCTGGGATCAAATATTGATTTTTTAATCATTTTGCCATTAGCATCAATTTTAACACAAGTTAAATAACTTCCTTTTCCTCCGTTATACCAAGCAGGAGATTCCGTTAATGATAAGTCTAAATTTTTGATATTATCTAAATAAAAGAAATAATACTCGCCATTGTATGGATGAAAATGATGAGAAATACTATTATAACCTGTTGATTGTTGTTTAGGGATTTTACGGCACCATTGGGTTCTACCTGCATTGTCAATTTTTAATACATAAATATCCTCCGAATAATATGTAGTAGAATAACAGGTACTATTTCCACATCTGTAGCTATAAGTTACATCGTAATTTTCTTCACCTATGATAAGCATACCCCCGTCTTTTTCAAAAACAACGCGATCAAATTTCAGATTCCATGCTTCCAAATTATCGTCTTTGTTTTTTTATCCATTTTCTTTTTTGTACGTGTTGTTTCATAAGCTTTTAATATTTCGGTAGGAAACTCATAATACGAAATATTGAATTTTTTTACAGAGTTATTTTCATTTAGTTCCAGTTTAGCTAGATAAGCACCATCTGCCCCACCGCTATTTTTTAAATTAGAATAATAGCCAGTTACTACAATATTGTGATTTAAATCCTCTGTCATTACAACCGAGTTTGTATATTTGTTAATGAGCTCAATTTTTATGGATTGTAAAATGTTTTCTTTTTGATTAACTCTAATTAGTTCATAGCGATACGCTTTTTTATTTTCTTTACTTTTTTCTCCATCTAAAGCGTTATTAATTTTCACTTGCGTAAGCATATAAATATTACCTCTGGAATCAACCTTATAGAGTAAATTATCCATATCAAATTCGGAATAGGGCATTTCAATTTCTGCTGCATATATTTTTTTCATTTTATTATCATATAAATTAAACCCAACGATATCTTTGTTTAATTTATCGTTTTTAATTTTCGGTTTTACTTTGTATGTAACTAATAATTTGGTACTATCAGTAGACGTGCTAAATTTATATTTATCATAAGGTGTTAATCGACTTGTTTCAATTAAATTAATAGGGTTTTCTGTAAATTTAAAATTCCCTTGATTGAACGGTTGAGCAAATAAACGTTCAGTTTCTGTTTTTCTATCCCAAGTGGAATAAAACCAGTAATAATCATTTTTCACACTAAAAAAAGATTCATGAGCTACGTGTTTACTATCTATTTTAGGCAATAATGTAGTTTCTTCATTTTTAATACTATTAAAATTCTCGTCATATATTTGAAACATCATATCTTTTTCTGCTTTAAAATATACTTCTGCATATTTATTTTTACCGAATTTAAAAAAGCCAAAATCCACGTGTTTTTTTATTGATTCAAATTCTTGACTAAAACTGTATTTAATGTTTTGAGCATACAGCGTGATACTGAGGATTGATAAGGCTAATATTATTTTTTTCATATATTTATGTTGGTTACTGTCAAATATATTTATAAAAAAATAAAAAACACTACCGTTAATGGTATTTTTGACACATAATAATAAACTCCATTGTAAATTCTTATGGAGATATTTTTAATTAAGTTTGTATAAAAGTAATTTTCAAAAACGCATGAAATCAACAGAACAAATACAACCAAATATTATTTTAATTGGTGCAGGTATTATGAGTGCAACGCTTGGTGTCTTCTTAAAAGAATTACATCCTAACTATACCATTCATATTTATGAAAAGATGGATGCGGTAGCGCTTGAAAGTTCCGATGCTTGGAATAATGCAGGTACTGGACATTCTGCTTTCTGCGAATTAAATTATACGCCGCAAAAAGAAGATGGAACTATCGACATTTCTAAGGCTTTAAAAATAGCTTCTTCGTTTGAAATCTCTAAACAATTTTGGAGTTACCTTTTACAAAAATCATACATCGCAGCTCCCGAAAATTTTATTCATAGTATACCACACATGAGTTTTGTGTGGGGCGAAGAAAATGTAACTTATTTAAAAAAACGCTTTGATGCCTTAAAGCAAAATGCCTTGTTTGAAGAGATGCAATATTCAGAAGATTGGGATCAGTTAAAAAAATGGATGCCTTTAGTAATGAACGGACGCGACACCTCTGTGAAAGTCGCCGCTACAAGAATGAATATAGGCACTGATGTTAATTTTGGTGCCTTAACAAGGGCTTTATTCAAGCATTTACAAACATTAGAAGGAGTGACTTTGTTTTTAAATCACGAAGTACGAGATATAAAAAAACAAGCTGATGGACACTGGATGTTGAAAGTGAAAGATTTAACGGCGCATGAAAAAAGAGAAGTAATAACAAACTTTGTATTTATTGGCTCTGGAGGCGGATCATTGCCTTTACTTGAAAAATCAGATATCAAAGAAGCAGAGGGTTTTGGTGGTTTTCCTATTAGCGGACAATTTTTAAAATGTACTAATGCAACAATCATTGCACAACACGATGCTAAAGTATACGGAAAAGCTACCGTTGGTTCGCCACCTATGTCTGTTCCACATTTAGATACACGCATCATAGATGGCAAGAAAGCATTGCTATTTGGTCCTTATGCAGGGTTTAGTACAAAATTTTTAAAACATGGTTCTTATTTAGATCTCACAGAATCCATTGAGCTCGATAATATTTTTCCGATGCTTTCGGCAGGATGGCATAATATGCCACTTACAAAATATTTAATTCATCAGGTACGTCAGTCGCATGAAGATAGGGTGAATGCGCTAAGAGAATATTTTCCAAATGCGAAAAACGAAGAATGGGAATTAGTGATAGCAGGACAACGTGTACAAGTTATTAAAAAAGATGATGATGAAGGTGGTGTTTTAGAATTTGGAACTGAAATTGTTTCATCGGCAGACGGCTCTTTAGTTGCCTTGTTAGGTGCATCTCCGGGTGCTTCTACTTCTGTGTCAATTATGTTAGATGTGTTGCAAACTTGTTTCAAAAAGGAAATGCAATCACCTGAGTGGCAAACTAAATTAAAACAAATGATTCCTTCCTACGGTTTATCTTTGTCGGCAGATTCAGAACTATGTAAGGCTACACGAAATCATACGAGTGAAGTGTTGCGTCTAAACACTTCAGGGCATACAACTATTTTATTATAATATAGAAATTAAAATCACATGAAATCATTTCTTTTAGTAATAGCTTCTTCTTTGATATTGGTTGCATTTAAGTCTATCGAACATCCTATAAAAAATAATAATTCTGTATCTTTTCTTGTCCATAAAAAAGACGCAAGAAAATTAGCGGAATATTATCGTATGCGTGTGTTAAGAGGAGAAAGCATGAGCTCTATCGCTAAATTATATAGCGAAGATGCGGGATCTGCTTCAAACGGCGGGCTATACAATAATGTGGTTCGTGGCATGATGGTTACTGAATTTGAGAAAGTTGCCTTCAATTTAAAGCCAGGCGAAATTTCGGAAGTGTTTGAAACATCTTATGGCTTTCATTTTATACAATTACTTTCTCGTAAAGGCGAAACGCTGAGTTTGAGACATTTATTGATTACTAAAGAATAGCAGAATCAAAAAGTGTAAAGTCAAATACATCTTCTTTTCTATGATTTAAATCATTAGAAATTTAATAAGATGATTGAGTTTATGAGGAAACCCTATGTGCCGCAGCTCACTGATAATTATGGCGAGGTGTGAGTTATGTAACTTTTTTATAACATGATATAACGAGTTCAAATTTCATCTGATCATCTTTGCTGCTCATAATTTATATAAACCTTAAAAAAACAGAAAAATGAAAAAATTAATTTTAGCAATAGCAGTAATTGGCTTTATCGCCATGACTGCTGCAACAAAATCATCAGCAATGGTAATTGAAAAAGCGGTTACAAAAACAGCTTTAAATGATGACAAGTACAAAGCTTGTATTGAAGCTTGTAATGCATGTATCGCTTCTTGTAAAAAAACGGAAATGATGTGTTCAAAAATGAAAGATTCTAAAATGGACAAATGCATGAAACTTTGCAAAGAGTGCGTAACAGAATGTACAGCAGCTGTAAAATTGATGAAAGAAAATAGTCCTTCTGCTAAAGCTAAATGCTTAGAATGTGCTAAGGTTTGCGAAAATTGTGCTGCAGAATGCGATAAGTTTGATATGGCAGATTGCAAAAAATGCGCAACTGATTGTCGTAAATGTGAAAAAGCTTGTAAAGAGATGTAAGACTTATCGTCTGAAAATTGACAAATGAAAAAAGGGAATTGCTATTATTAGTAATTCCCTTTTTTGTTTGAAGATAAAACGCTATCATTAAAATAGGTTTAATTTTTTATAGCCCCCACAAGAAGTATACAATGA
>JAYVDU010000077.1:0-6585 GCA_043749245.1 Bacteroidota bacterium
AACCTACCGCACCACGTTGCACTAAGCTTGTCGAAGTGTTACCAAGGTATGAGTTAGTTTATTTAACTCAATTCCACTGAAAATATCGAAGAACCAAAAGTATAGCCTAAATAAAACTCTAAATTCAATCATTTAAACCAATCATTCACCCAATTGCCTGTAACGAAATCTGTTTTTTAGCGTAATAGGATATAGAAGCTTCAATTACTTGGTTTTATTGATGTTTAGTCCCAATATTCATATTATTTATTAAAATTTTTCGCCATGAGACAGCTAAAAATAATCAAACAAATTACGAATCGCGAATCGGCTTCGCTTGATATGTATTTACAAGATATTGGAAAAGTAGAATTAATTACGGCCGATGAGGAAGTGATTTTAGCCCAAAAAATAAAACAAGGTGATCAACGTGCCCTTGATAAATTAGTGAAGGCTAATTTGCGTTTTGTGGTTTCTGTTTCTAAACAATATCAAAACCAAGGACTAAGCTTACCCGATTTAATTAATGAGGGTAATATGGGCTTAATAAAGGCTGCTCAGCGTTTCGACGAGACTCGTGGTTTTAAGTTTATATCTTATGCCGTATGGTGGATTAGACAAAGTATTTTACAAGCTTTAGCCGAGCAATCTCGTATTGTACGTTTACCATTGAATAAAATTGGGGCTATTAATAAAATAAATAAAACACATTCCATATTAGAACAACAATTAGAACGAGAGCCTATTGCGGAGGAAATTGCGGAGTTAATTGATATATCTCCTAAAGACATTAGAGAAACAATGAAGAGTCAGGGTAGGCACATGAGTATGGATGCACCTCTTGGCAATATGGAAGATGGTGGCAGTATGTACGAGCTAATGGAAAGTCAGCATGACGAAGCACCTGATAAGGATTTAATGATGGATAGTTTACGTTCGGAGATTGAACGATCCTTAAATGGTTTAACTCCCAGAGAGGCTGATGTTGTTAGGCTTTATTATGGTTTAAGCGGTGGACATTCTCATTCTTTAGAAGAAATTGGTGAAAAATTTGATTTAACGCGCGAAAGAGTTCGTCAAATAAAAGAAAAAGCGGTACGTCGTTTAAAACATACATCAAGAAGTAAAATTTTAAAAGATTATTTAGGATAGTGTTCGTTTAGTTTAGTTTAGTGGAAACGGAGGCCTTGTGTTTAGGGTCTCCGTTTTTTTTGTTTGAAATTGTGTCAGCAAGAAAACTTCAATCCTACCGCGTTTGCTCGCTCAATTAGCCACTGGCAAATTGCCGTGTTATACTTGTCTTAAAAATGTTCATTTGCGATACTTCGGCAGGCTCAGTACAAGCAGCAAACTCCCATTATTTATGACTACGCAAGCCTCGAACTTGAATTTTTCTTATCAGACAGAATGTTTTCATACAGACAATAAATAAATGATTAATAGGATTGATGGTTAATTATTTGTAATTTGTTCAAACAAAAAGCGGTTTAACTCTGTATTTTTTATAATTTTGAACTTCAAAGTAAATTTATGTCACACCTAATTGCGCCTTCCGTTTTATCTGCCGATTTCGGTAACCTTCAACGAGATATTGAATTAATCAATCGCTCAGATGCCGATTGGTTTCATATTGATATTATGGACGGATGTTTTGTGCCTAATATTTCTTTTGGATTTCCTGTTTTAAAAGCTATTCAAAAGCACGCTAAAAAGCCATTAGACGTGCATTTAATGATCGTAGATCCTGACCGATACACCCAATTATTTAAAGATGCAGGAGCTGATACTTTAACAGTTCATTTAGAAGCTTGTACGCATTTACACCGCTCTATTCAAAATATTAAAAATGCAGGCATGAAAGCCGGGGTGGCTCTTAACCCGCATAGCTCCGTGATGTTATTGGAAGATGTCATCGCAGATATTGACTTAGTATGCGTCATGAGCGTTAATCCGGGGTTTGGCGGACAAAAATTTATTGAAAATACTTACGCTAAAGTGACGGCGCTTAAAAAATTAATCACAGAAAAAAAATCAAAAGCATTAATCGAAATTGATGGTGGCGTTGATTTATTAAATTACAAAAAATTAGTAGCTTGCGGTGCAGATGTATTAGTGGCTGGAAACACCGTATTTGGAAGCGCTAATCCTACTCAAACAATAACACAAATCAAACAAATATAAACCCTTAAAAAAAAATAACAACATGGCATTTGAATTACCAAAATTAGGATACGACTACAATGCGTTAGAACCGCATATTGATGCAAAAACAATGGAAATACACCATAGCAAGCATCACCAAGCTTATGTAACAAACTTAAATAATGCAATTGCAGGAACGGATGCTGAAAAAATGAGTATTGAAGATATTTGTAAAAATATTTCTAAATTCCCAATACATGTTCGTAACAATGGTGGCGGACATTACAATCACTCTTTATTTTGGCAAATAATGGCGCCAAATGCTGGTGGTGCTCCAACAGGAGATTTAGCAAAAGCTATTGAAACAGATTTAGGTGGTTTTGATAAATTTAAAGCAGATTTTACAGCAGCTGGTGCAACTCGTTTTGGTTCAGGTTGGGCTTGGTTATGCGTTAAAGAAGGGAAATTGTGCGTATGCTCTACACCCAATCAAGATAATCCTTTAATGGACATCGCTGATTGCAAAGGAACTCCAATTTTAGGAATGGATGTTTGGGAACATGCTTATTACTTGCATTACCAAAACCGTCGTCCCGATTATATGACTGCCTTTTTTAATGTGATTAACTGGACTAAAGTTTCTGAATTATACGCTGCGGCTAAAAAATAAAAGCCTCAAATATCTCAATAGAAGAAAAAACGCTCAAACTATCATGGTTTGGGCGTTTTTTGTTGAGAAACTTTTATTATGATTTGTTTTTTATTTAGTATCAATTTTCAAATAGTTTTTGCCACCAGTTGTGTTTTGATTTGTGGGAGGTTTTGTTAACCTCATTTGTATTATTAGAAATATTTTTTCCTTTTTTATCTAACATCCTTTTTTCTGAACTTTCTATTTCATCTATTAAAAAGTCTTTAAAATTATCCCACTTATTTAATATTTGACCATTTGTCCTAATAGATAAGATGGTATTGTTTTTACTGTCAATGAAATAACCAATATTTTCGGTATATGAATATCTGTTTCCTCCAATATGAAAGAGCTGTTGGTCAATTTCGTATTCTTGTTTCCAATATGTATTTGCAATGCCTAAATCAAATTGTTGTAAATTTTCCCTACTCAATAGACCTGATGTATACATAGTTTTAGGAAGACCAAATAACGAAAAATCGTATATAAAGCAGCCATTCATCTTTAATAAAATTTCTTGGTAATATAAAGGTAGTTCTATGCTGGTATTTTCTTTAAATTTAATAAACCAAGCTTTATTTACGGGAGGAAAAAGTAATAAGCCAAAGTTTTGAGGTGCAATCCAAGGTCGTCTAAAAATTTGTATAGCACCATCACCTCTAATTTTACTATCTAAATCAAAGTATTTTACTGCTTGTTCTTTTATAGGTTCCCAATCAGAAGATAATTTACTAATAAAAACATTTATTTCTTTTGTCATATTGTAGATTTTTTTAAAATTACAGTAAGAGTCCGTTTAAAAAACTAATTTTAACTAACACACTTTGCTCTATTATGTTTGTTGTGACTGTATTATACGAGTGAGTTGAAAAAAACTATTTTTTAAATATTTGTTTAGGATTTTTTTGTCCTTGCACGACTCTATAAATAAGAATTTTATTTTCAATGACTTCAAAAATCAATAGGTGTGGAAATCGTTGTAATTTTATGCTTCGTAATTGTTTTTGTTTTTTTTGGAACATTAATGGATTTTGTTGTAGTTGCTTCATAGCTTCTTCCCACATTAAAATAAATGATAATCCTAAGTTCTCTTGTTTTGATTCGTAATACCCTACCTCTGCTGCTAATTCTGAATACACACTTTCAGGAATGATTACTTCGTATTTCATTTACCAATACTTTTTAATAATTTCTTTTTTACTTCCATCACAGTATATGTTTTTTCTTTACCGCTTAAAATCGCTTTTCTTCTTTTATTAATAATTTTAAGGTCTTCTGAACTTAGTTTAAAATCATATTGAGTGCTATGTTTGTTAAGTATCGTATATACAGCTTCTAAAAGGCTATTATCATCTATATGTTCAATACATTGATGTATTTTTTCTTTTAATACGGTCTTTGTCATAATAATTACTTTTTAGATTTATACAAATTTAATTAAAAAAACAGGATAAAAACGCTTTACATTTTTCTGTAAAGATTTGAGTCATTTAATACCAATAGGTGTAAAACAATTTTACGATGCGTATATTTTTGTTTGCATCATCTCTGATAATATAAGAGGTCAATTTTTTTGAAGCATCAGTAACGTAGCTAACTTCTTTTTCCAAAACACCATTTTTATATTGCTTTTCGGTTAGTAAGCAATCGTTGCTGTCATACTCATACGTGCGTTTTTGTTCAAAATCGCCGTTACTGTTGCTTTTATAAATAGCGCTTGTCAATTGTCCTTTGGCATTGTAAGTATAATTACTTTCTTGCATAATCCAGGTAACAGTATATTGCTCATTATAATTCAGTAATTGTTTAGCATCATTGATGTTATAAATGATTTCTTTGTATGTTCTTCCTTCGTTATTCAGACATATTTTTTTGTATTGGTGGGGCGATACTATTTTATATAAATAACTCTCTTCGCTAATGACATATTGTGCACCTAATTTGAATTCGGTTTTTGTGTTGGAAATATTAGTTTCTTTAAATCTTTTTTCGCTTTCTACTTTACCGTCAGCAAAATAATTGTAGTAATAGCCCTCATAAAAAGCGCCGTCATTGTAGCGTTTTAGCTTAACTAAGTGTGCATCATTGTAAAAATAAGAAGTTGATATCGTATCAAACACATATTCGTTTTTAGTATAAGTGTAGCCGTTGCTTATTTTTTTTCGGTGACGGAATACAACACCTGAGTGGAATTCTTTTTGAATAATTTTAGCAATACTTGTATAATAAAAGCGTTTGAGTAATCCTATATCATTAAACTCATAATAATTTAATAAGCCTTTATCTTCGGCTACTTGCAAATCTTTTTTATCTAAAATATCAAAGGTAATGGATTTGATATTATGCGTTTTGATATACTCTGTATTAAACGGTAATTGGTTCTCAAAGGCTGATTCTGCTAATGGAATAAGCGTTTGAGCAGTCGAAACCGAAAAACTTAAAATTAAAAAAAGGAGTATGAATTGTAATGACTTACAATTTAAAAGACGTATGTGAATTAGTTTCTTCAAGTTGCTTAATGGCTTCAGTTATAGATTCCGTGGGTAATAAACAGCTTTTGTTTTTGCAAACATAAATGTTTGTTTTGTCACTAACGTATCTGTTTTTCACCAACGGTAAATCCGATGTTTTATCACTCAAAGCAAATATCACATTTGGAGGCGTTTGTTTATAGAGCTTGTTCATTATTTCATTAACAGATTTACCAACAATTACCACTTCAGTTTGCGGTTGAATGTTTTGTAATAATAACAAGGCCCAGTTGCTATAACCTTGCGCATAGCTCTCTATCTCTGAAATAACCGATTTTAAAAGATTTTCGGAGGTCAATCGATACTGTTCGTTATCGAAATAAATACTTAATTTTTGCAGATTAACTGCCATTTGTGAGCAGGAAGCAGGAATCACATTATCGCTCCATTCGGCTTTTCGGACAATTAATTTTTCTTCGGAAGCGTCTGTATAAAAATACGTCGTAGCCTGAGGATCGTAAAAAAAGCGTAGGGTATAATCCGTTAATTCTTTTGCTTTCATGAGCCATTGTTCGTTTGCGGTAATAAGATAGATGTTCATAAACGCATCAATCACAAAGGCATAATCATCCAAAAATCCTGAAATCTGTGTTTGATTATTTTTGACGCGCAATAATTTTCCGTCAGCCAAACAATAATGTTTCACTAAATAGTTCGCATTAGCAAGGGCTAATTCCTTAAAAGTTGGTTCGTCAAAAATTAAGTATGCCTCTGTCAAAGCCTTGCACAATAAGCCATTCCACGAAGCTAATATTTTGTGGTCTAATCCCGGTTTGGTTCTTTTGTCTCGTTCTTGTAATAAAATCTGTTTGCAATTGTTTACCGTTGACTCTAACTGTTCTAAAGATAAGTGATGTTTCAAGGCGATGCCTGCATCTGTCGCATCGCGCATTAAAATATAATTATCATGTTCCCAATAGCCTGTTTCATTTACGCAATAATAGTCAGCAAAGACTTCATAATCAGAGCCAAGTAAACGTATTAATTCTTCTTTTTGCCAAACATAATATTTCCCTTCTACACCTTCGCTGTCAGCATCTAAAGCCGAATAAAAGCCATACTCAGGATTCGTTAATTCTTTTTTAATAAATTCAATAGTTTCGTAAACTACTTTTTTATAAAGGCTGTTGTTGATTTGTTTATAGGCTTGTGCGTATAAGCTGATGAGTTGTGCATTATCATACAACATTTTTTCGAAGTGAGGAACTTTCCATAACACATCCGTACTATAACGTGCAAAAC
>JAYVDU010000078.1:0-6569 GCA_043749245.1 Bacteroidota bacterium
TACAACAACAAAACAACATTAAAACATTAGAAAACGAAAATAATACTCAAAAATTAAAAGTCCAAACCCAAACTATTTTTATACTAATCGCTTGTATTATTATTGCCATAATCATTGTGCTATGGCAAGTAAGTTTAGCCCGCATTAAAAAACAAAAACGAGCACTAGATATTGAAAAAAAATTACAGCAAGATAGAGAACGTATTTCTCGCGATTTGCATGATAATGTTGGCGGACAGCTATCTTATGTGATGTTTTCTTTGGAAGGAAATGAAGAAACCTCATTAGAGAAACGAAAAGAAAAAGCACATAATTTAGCTAATGCGTTAAGATGTGTAACAGGTAATTTACGTGAAACTATATGGGCATTAAATCAAGAAAAACTAACCGTTCAAGATATATCAGATAAATTAAAAACATATACCCGAAATATTTTTGCGTATTCTGATACTAAAATAAAGTTTGAAGAGTTTATTGAAAATGATGAAGCGTTGAACCCAGCATTTGCACTTAATTTATTTAGAATTTGCCAAGAGGTAATTAATAATGTATTTAAACACGCAAATGCATCCGAACTCATAATTACGATTACCAAAGATAAAAAAACAACAATTGTAATTGCTGATAACGGCATTGGTTTTACGAAAGAACTTGCCAGCATGGAAAGCTATGGTTTAACGAATTTAAAAGTAAGAGCTGATGAAATTAACGCTTCATTGAGTATTAATAGTGAAATACATAAAGGAACAAAAATTACCTTAGTAGTATAGATGCACTATATCATTTAAACACTCAAATTATAATCTTTGTGATGGATAATAAAAAAAACATGACATACATAGCCATCGTTGATGATAAAAAAACGATACGAACCGCACTACAAGAGCGTTTTGAAACATCAGATAATTACAGCGTATTATTTACCGCCGAAAACGGAAAAGATTTTTTAGAAAAAATGATGGTGGCGCGTAAAGGGATTTCACCCGATGTGGTGTTGATGGATATTGATATGCCTATTATGACAGGTATTGAGGCTGTTGCTAAGGCTAGAGATATTTACCCCCAAACTAAATTTTTGATGCTCTCAATTTTTGATGAGGATGATAAAATTTTTGAAGCCATTAAGGCGGGTGCTAATGGCTATTTATTAAAAGACGAACCTCTCGAGAAAATAAAAGATGCTATCCGTAATTTATTAGATGATGCGGGAGCACCAATGAGTCCAAGCATTGCGCGTAAAGCATTAGAGTTGTTAATGAAATCAAAAGTGAATATTGACAAAACAAAAACGCAAAATGAAAATGAGTATAATTTAACTGAACGCGAAAAGGAAATTTTAAAACATTTAGTTGATGGCCTCGAATACAAGGAAATAGCTGAGCTCACAACAACAAGTCCTAATACGGTTAGAAACCACATTACTTATATTTACAAAAAATTACACGTGACCTCTAAAGCACAAGCCATTAGAATGGCAATAAATAAAAAGTGGTTTTTTTTATTTTAATATATTGAGTTTGCGGAGTAACTCAAAAACAGAGTAATATTAATACTTTTAGTATATTTTCCATGAATCATCTGTAAGGTAAATAGTCACAAAACATTAGTAAAACCGTTATATTACTCTGCATTAAAATTATATTCACTACGCTTGCCGAAGTATGGTTACTGAGTCTACCGAAGTACTATATACGTTAGCATAAGCGGTGGAAAATAAAACTATAGAAGAGTATGTTTTATTGTGAGTATAGAAAAACGATTATAAGTTAATAGTAGAGTTAAGAACAAATAAAGACATTTGGTCATTGATTTTTTTGAATTCTACTTTTAATTTATTCCCACTCTTCATACCTATGGTAATAAAGCCTAAGCCTGCACCACCTTTATCACTTAGTTGATTGTTTTCTAAATGTTCTAAATAATAAGCCTTCAAAGCCTTTTCATCTTCAAATGAATTGATGACATTTATTTGTTTTTCTAAAGATGGTATGGAATTATTGGCTACTAAATTAGCAGACACGATATCTATTTTTACACCATTTTTAGAAACAATAAAGAAATTTGGTTGTTCGCCTTCACCACTTTTTTGCCCATGAATGAGCATATTTTGAAGTGTTTCAACGCTAATAAAAAATATTTTTTTAAGAGGACCTTTTGGTATTTCTAAAAAAGACACAACATTTTCAACTTCACCTTCAATTTTAGAAATCACATCTTGCGAAAGCATGCCATAATGAGACACAAGCACAGTTTGAGCCTCTTTAAAATGACTTATCTTTTGTTCATATTCATTATGAACAAACTCTTTTTCGCTATGTGAAAATGAATTCAAGTATAATTTTTATTTAAATAAGCCGTTTACTTCGCCATCTATCATGCGAATTATTTTTCCTAAATCTTCTTTACTTTCACTAAAATTAATTTCGTCGATATCTACAATTAATATTTTGCCACCTTCATAAGTTGTAACCCATGCTTCGTAGCGTTCATTTAATCTTTTTAAGTAATCTAAACGAATCGAGTTTTCGTAATCTCTACCCCGTTTTTGTATGTGTTTTACTAAAGTTGGAACAGAAGCACGTAAATAAATAATTAAATCAGGCGCCTTTACCAAGCTATCCATTAATTTAAATAAGTTAAAATAATTATCATAATCACGTGTTGTCATTAAGCCCATCGCGTGTAAGTTTGGAGCAAAAATGTATGCATCTTCATAAATAGTTCTATCCTGAACCACCTTTTGTTTGCCTTGTCTAATTTCTTGAACTTGCCCAAAGCGTGAGTTTAAAAAGTACACTTGTAGGTTGAATGACCAACGTTGCATATCGTCGTAGAAGTCGTTCAGGTAAGGGTTATCATCAGCATCTTCATAATGAGGTGTCCATTTATAATGTTTGGCTAATAATGAAGTTAACGTTGTTTTTCCTGACCCAATATTTCCGGCAATTGCTATATGCATAATTCTCTCTTTGTAAAAATCGTCTGGTTTATATTAGACTAAGATACGGTTTTATCTAAATACACAAAACTTTTTAATGTTTTTTTTCAGACACTTAAATATTTCAATTAATTTACAGTTTTTAGGGTAATTTTAAAATTATATTTAGTAATAATTGATTTTGTATCCTCAAGCGCTTCTGCCATTTTTTGTTTATGATTCGCATTTAAAAATGAAGGCAACTTAGCGCTATCACTTGCCCATTGCGCCGGAAACAAAATGTGCATTTTTTTACCACCATCACCTCTGTAAACCCATGTTGGCAAATAGCTTGCGCTTTTGAAGGAGGTTGTGTTTTTAGTTATATTTTTTTGGATGGTGAGTTTTAAAATAACGCCGGCATCTGTATATCTCCAATACTGGTTAGATAAAAAATTACCCAATGAGTATGCCACAAAAGCAGTATCATTAATTGCACTAGAATAAAGTGTTTTGGTTGGACCTACTACGTGAGGATGAGCCCCAATAACCAAGGTGGCTCCTGCATCCAAAGCAAAACGCACAGCATCTTTTTGTGCTTGTGTTGGTTCAGTTATGTTTTCTAATCCCATGTGATAAAATACTAAAACAACGTCGGCGCCATTTTGTTTAGCTAATTTAACAGCACTGGTAATCCCTGCAGAATCAATAACGTTTAACATATATTTATGCTCTGTGTGAGGATACGAACCATTGGTGCCATAGGTGTAGTTTAATATTCCTAACTTAATTCCTTTAATATTTAGGATACGAATAGAATCGTGATCGCGTTGATTTAAATAAGTACCTGCATAACCTAATCCATTTTTTTTAATGACGTCAATCGTTCGTAAAAGCCCGTCTTCTCTGGTATCCATGCTGTGATTGTTGGCGGTTACTAAAAAATCAAAACCAGCTTCTTTAATTGCTTTGCAATATGCGTCTGGCGAATTAAATGCAGGATAGCCCGCATAAGGCTGTGTAGTGCCTGCAAACGTTGTTTCTAAATTTCCAATAGTGATATCAGCATCTTGTAAATAAGGTTTAATATATTCAAAACTTGGATTAAAATCATATTCGCCATTAGGTAATTTTGCATTATTGGTTTGTGGCAAATGGCACATTAAGTCACCCACTAAATTAATAGTTATTTCAGAAAGAGAGTCGGGGATATACTGTATTGTTGATGAATAATTTATTGCTTCATTAGTATTATGATTTATCGTGTTGAGGTTGGAACCCTGTTTAGACTCACTATTTACAGTCTTTTGAGAAGTAGTACATTTATTTCCTAACACTAAAATGAAAAATAAAGAAAAGACAATATAGATGAATTTTGGCATTCGTATTATTTTTTAAAATCGTTAAGGTACGCTGCGCATATAAATGGAACCGTTTCTGTAAATGGTGTAAATGTATAATTTAACGCTTTTATAATGCGAGCATTAGAATAAGTGTTTTCCTCCAAAACCGAATGAATCATATTTGTTGTGATAGTTTGTTCTTTACCTGTAAATAGATGATGTAGCGAATCTGCCCATTTAGCGAGCGTTAATAAGGCTTTGTTGGCATGTATATGTGGTTCCTTTTTGTGAAATTCTTTTTGAATAGTAAAAACAAGTTCTTTAAAGGAATAATTATTTTCGGAAAGAATGTAGCGTTTTCCCGTAAGGTTTTTTGTAACAAGCTCAATCATGCAATTAGCGACATCCGTTGCATTTACAGTGGCGCTAGATCCGTTAGTATAAAAAGAAGTGCCTTTATAGCAGGTTGATATTAATTTGCCAGAACCCTGATTCCAAAAACCTGGACCTAAAATGATACTCGGGTTAACGATGACGGCGTTTAGACCCTCTTCAATACCACGCCATACTTCACGTTCGCCATTATATTTACTAATAGCATAATCACTCACATTAGGAGATGATTTCCAATAAACTGATTCATCAATATTTTTTGTGATGTCGGGGTTTTGAAGTGTAGCAATAGAGCTAACGTGACAAAGTGTTTTAATGTTTTTTTCTAAGCAAGCATTAACAATATTAGCGGTGCCTTCGGCATTTATTTTATATAATTGTTTGATGTCTTTTTTATTGAAAGATATAAAACCGGCACAATGATAAACGGTATCAATACCTTCAAAAGCATCTAGTAACGAATAAATATCACAGATGTCGGCATCTATCCATTTAATTTGTTGAAACAGTTTTTCATAATCGGGAGTATAGTAAGAAAACAATTTTTTGGTTTTGGTAATATCGCTATTCATTCGTTTTATGGCTACAACAGGCTTTTGTTGCTTTAATAATTTTAAAGCAACGTGTGCGCCAACTAATCCAGTTGCTCCTGTTATTAAATTCATATGTTTAAATTACTGTTTTTTTGTTGTCATATGGTATAGCCAGTTTAATCATTAGTGATTGTGTTTCGGCAAACATGGCTATTTCATAATTATAAAAATCTAAATAATTGAGCTAAACCAAACAAACTAAACTGCATCACGCAACCTACGATAAAGCCTACATAAACCTGACTCGGAATATGGGCGCGTAACTGTATACGTGCAAATCCAATAATACCAGCCAATAAAACACTGATGGATATAGCTGTAAAAACAGGCATTTGCATATAATAACAAAATGCGAGTAGTACACCAAACACTCCGCCAATACCAATTAAATGAGCACTAATTTGCCACCACATAGAAATGATAGCAGTTAATAAAATACATAAACCACCACCTAATACAAATAACTTAACGGCAGGCCAAATATTGAAATCGTATATCAGGTAAAACAATCCAAAATAGCAAAAGGCTGTCATAACCAAAGGAAAAATGCGTTCTTCACGATTTTCTAACCTAATTGAGGATACGTATTTTAATTTAAAAAGAATGAATAGGTTTATAACGGGAATAAAAAATGTGAATACAAATACCATTAAAATAATAACAATTTTTGTTTTGAAAGGCGTATAAACTGCATAAATACTATTAGATAAGCCAAAAAACACTAACAAACAACCATAAGTTGCCATTAGTAATGGGTGTAATATAGTAGAAATAATTGTGGCTAATTTTTGCATTTTACAGAGCGCTAATTTACATTAATTTATTTATGGACACGTCTATTAAATGCCTTTTTGTCGTTGAACTTCATTTTTTAAATGCTCATTTACTCATGTAAACTGCGCTTTAAAAAATTTGTTCGCCTAAAAAAGTCTATTTAATAGAGATGTCCTCATATTATACTTTTTTAGTTTTTCATTAGAATAATTTTAGAGGAAAACTGTAGTATGTTATCTACATGGATATTGTGAAAAACTAATTTATAGTCCCTAATCCTGCTAAAAACAAATCTGCATCTTTATTGAATTACAAGTTATGCATAAACCGTTTTACACATTACTTTTCTTAGGATTAACATTTATGATGTTAGGTGCTATCAGCATGGTGTTTCCAGAGAAGGGTTTCTATATCACTGAAGCATATAGCATACATTATCCAACTACGAATTCGCTTTTTGGTTCTAAGAAAGAAGTAAAAAAAGATATTTCGGCGATTATCGCTTTAGCAGATGCAGAAGAAAAGGTAACTGAAAATAACACAGAGGTT
>JAYVDU010000079.1:0-18660 GCA_043749245.1 Bacteroidota bacterium
TTGGTTATTTTTAATTTAAAATCAAATTCAATAATCCAAACGGCTATCGTAGGTATAGCATATTCGGGTATATATTTTTTCAATATCTCCGAATTACGCCGTATTTGTTGCTCTCTCAGATGCATGTTTTGTTTTGTTCCATTAATCCCTTTAGCCGCAAAGAACGCTGAATAGGCGCAAATTTCGATAAGGGGGTGTGTATTAAGACGCATTGCAATGCGTCTGTACAGTTTTTAGTTTTTAGTTATTTGTTTGTTGTTGGAGCGTTATACTAAATCCTTGCTCTTTTTAGTTGTTGGCTGTTGGTTGTTTGAATCATCGCATTATCCAATCATCCATCCCATCCCCGCTGTCCCTCCAATCTCTTCAATCCCTCCAATCTCTTCAATCCCTTGAGTTCCTCCAGTCTCTTCTAAGGTTTGTATTTCGATTTAGCTAAAATTTTTTGTGGATCTTTTTCATTCATCAACTCTTCCATCGATACTTTATTGTTATGCTCCATAAAGGATTTTACGATTTGCCAACCCAACCACATGATAATTCGTGGAGGACATTCTTTACTGATAGAACCTGTAAAAGGTCCGTCATTAGTGTATTCCGTCACTAACTTAATGTCATTTTCGTATAATTTATTATCCTTAGCAAAAAATCCCCACAGGTTTTTTTCAAAGGTTTTGCAGTACTTCATTTGCTCATTTGTATATCCTATTTTCAATGAATCATTTACTTTAGGAATTAGGGCATCCGTTACATAAAATATTTTTCCGTAAAAAATTAAATGATTTAATAAATTATTAGTAGGCTCGGCATTATCAAACTCCGTAATAACCCAGCCTCTCACCGCATCCGAAACTATATGTTCCTTATTCATGGTATGCGTTTTAAATTTCGGAAATTGTAACATGTTATAAAAGTTATTGTTATTTCCTAAATACATATCAAGTCCTATGGCTAGGGTAGAATCGGCATAAACCACGTTGTAGTTAAAGCCACTCATAAAGGTTACAAATTGCTTGGGCGTTTTGCGCTTAGGGAAAAACACTTTAAAACGCTTCACTGCTTCTGTCATCTCATCTCCTATTAATTCGATATCATTATCAGAGTACATTTTTTTTATATCTGCATAAGCAGCATGCATTTCTTTATCAGAAATAAATCGGAGGATACTTTGTGAATACAAAGAGTCATTTATCCCTCCATTATTAACAATAGATGTAATATAACGCGTGTAAAAAGTGGTATATGTTTTTTGAAGTTCACTTGATTTTGATTTCACATTTTCTGGTGTCAACGAAAAAATGTCTCTATCTAAGCGCTTAAATACAATAGGTTCCATGGATATGCTACTTGTATCAATATCGGTTTGGCTGTGTTTGCAACCTGTTAAAAAATGAACTGTTAAAATTATAAGGCTTAATTTTAAAATGGACTTCATATTGATTATTTATAGTATTTTTACATTGTTAAATTATAAAAAAAACAAATAAATGAAAAAGATTTTAGTTTTAGTTTCAAGTACTATGTTGTTAGTTAATATATTAGTTGGGCAAGATGCCGCTGATAAAAACGTGAGGTTTGGATTAAGAGTATCTCCTACTCCCGCCTGGTTAAGAAGTAACGACTTAAAAAACATAGATAATGGCGGAGCAAAATTTGGTTTTGGTTTTGGTTTACAATTAGAGTTTAGAATTAATTCCACTGCTTCCTTTGTAACAGGCATTGGTGGCGACTTTTTAGGTGGTACCCAAACATACAAAACAGGCCAAGGATATGCTTTAAGTAAAGATAACAGTTCATATGTTGCCTCTAAAGATTTAGACTTTTATAAAGATGCGCAAGGTATCAGTAGCTCAAATAACAATGGTTATAATTTTTATGAGTTAAAAAGCAGAAGCGTGAAAGCAAGTTATGTTACCATTCCTGTTTTATTAAAATTAATGACTAAAGATATTTCCGGATTTAAATACTTTGGTATGTTTGGTGGCAATGTAGCTGTACAAACCAAATACAGAGCGGCAGATAATGTGACTCAATTAGTTTTTAATTCCGTAACAAATATGTATGACGAAGCTGGCACTAGTACAATTTCAGATATGCGTCCTTCTGGAGATATTGTCCCCGTAAACGTGGCTTTAAACGTTGGCTTAGGTTTTGAATATAATATATCGGGTAGTACTTCTTTATTTGTTAGTATAAATTATATTAGAGGTTTTATTAATCAATATACGCCTACATCTAGCTATATCACTGATAATATTAAAACAAATATGAATAATAAAGGTGGAACTCCTAATTCTAAGCAAAGTGCCTATAGTGATGGTGTTCAAATTAATTTTGGTGTTTTATTTTAGTGACTACAGTTCTTAAACTAAAAATCCCATTTACTAATTAGTAAATGGGATTTTTTTATTGAAATATATTTTGATTTTTTAATTTAATACTTCCCAAGTATGATCGCTTAAAAGCCTAACGCTTGCTACAAAATTGAGGTATTCTTTTTTAGATCTACCCCACTCGTCTGGCCCTATCAACATTAATCTATATATTTCATCCTGCTCATATAAATGATAAACGTTACCAACAAAAGGCTCAAACGAAATCGTTGCAGTATATATTTTTTCGCTAATCTCAACACGTTTTTTAATTTCAATAGCCTGCATGGCTAATAATTCCACTTGCTTTTGTATTTGAACTAATTGCTTTGTCGTTTGCTCTTGCATCGCTGATAAAGCGCGCGACTTAAGCTTACCAACATCTTCCGGATTAACAGAAATACTGCCCACATTATGCGCATAAGGCAATAAGCCGGGATTTTCAGCTACTTTATCTTTATCAATAGGATTTACAAACATTAGTAGTTGGATTTTAAATCAAGGTATTTTAAAAATTCATTTCTTACCAGTTCGTTGTTAAATTTACCTCCATAATAGGAAGTTACTGTAGCCGAACTATTATCTTTAATTCCACGTGACGACACACATAAATGTTTGGCGTCTATCAATACCGCTATATCATCGGTACCCAAAGCTTCTTGCATTTCTTTAGCAATTTGCACAGTTAATCGTTCCTGAACTTGTGGACGCTTGGCATAATAATTAACAATACGATTGAGTTTAGATAAACCAATCACTTTTCCTGAGGAGATATAAGCCAAATGCGCCTTCCCAAAAATAGGTACAAAATGATGTTCGCAATTACTATAAAATGTAATATCTTTCTCAACCAACATTTGATTATATTGGTATTTGTTTTCAAACAAGGCTATTTTAGGCTTATTAGCTGGATTTAAGCCACTAAAAATTTCCTGCACATACATTTTCGCCACTCTGTTGGGCGTGCCTTTTAAACTATCATCTCGTAAGTCTAAACCCATCGTTTCCATAATTTCTTTGAAATGAAATTCGATTTTACGAATTTTTTCTTCATCGGACATATCAAAAGCAGAGGGCATCATAGGTGTTTCAATGCCTGTGCTGATATGTTCATTACCAATTTCATCAGCAGTTAATTCGCTTAACGAAATGCGGTTACCACTTAATAAGGTATTTATTTCTATTTGGTTATTTTTCATAGGACATCAGTTTGTACATATTAAACAATACTGATTCTATTTTGTTTATTATATAAATACATTTATTAAACAAAAAAAACATGTTACATACCTTTCAAACCAGCCAACTTATAAAAAGTGATCTCAATACTGTTTGGGACTTTATGAGTTCTCCAAAGAATCTTGCCACCATAACACCTGATTACATGGGCTTTCAGATACTAAATGATTTACATGGAGATTTAATGTATCCCGGACAAATAATTGAATACAACGTAAGCCCCATTTTAGGGGTGAAACTGCATTGGGTAACAGAAATAACCCACGTGAAAGACAAAGCTTACTTTGTAGATGAGCAACGCTTTGGGCCATATACCTTTTGGCATCACAAACATTTTTTAAAAGAAACAGCTCAAGGTATTGAAATGAATGATTTGGTGCATTACAAATTACCTTTTGGAATCTTAGGAAAAATAGCCAATGAAGTATTTGTAAAAAAACAACTAAATGAAGTATTCGATTACCGTTATAAAAAAGTGAATGAATTATTTAATCAATAATATATTTTGATGATGACTGAAGAAAGCAATCATTACTGCCATTACAGCGATTTACCTTCACCTATGGCGTATATGAAAACGGAAGAAGAAATTCCTAATAAACAATCCTCTGTTATTGATATAGACCGCGTTATTGAAATGGCTTGGGAAGATAGAACAACCTTTGATGCCATTAAAATTCAATTCGGGTTGAGTGAAAATGAGGTGAAAGAAGTCATGAAAAAGCATTTAAAATTTAAAAGCTATAAATTATGGAGAGAACGAGCCAGCACATGCAAAACCAAACATGCCAAAACAAGAAATCCTTCCATAAACCGCTTCAAATGTACACTCCAGCGCACTATTACATTTAATAAAATATCTAAAAGATAAACAATATGAGTAAAACATACCTATTTGCAGGCGCCTCCAGTGCTATGGCAGAAAAAACAGCAATCATCTTACAAAAAGAAGGCAATAAAGTGATTGGAATATCTACCAAAGAAAAAGCATTTCCATACGATGAATTTTATCAAATAGGTAAATACGATAGCTCTCTGTTTCCTCCTATTGATGGGGTTATTGATGGCTTAGTGTATTTTCCTGGTACAATTAACTTAAAACCTTTTCACCGCTTTACCGCTAAAGATTTTATACTTGATTACGAAATTAATGCCTTAGGCGCTGCTTTATGCGTTCAAAGTTATTTTAATCAATTAAAACAAAGTTCTGGAGCTTCTATCGTTTTTATTAGTTCAGTTGCAGCACAAAGTGGAATGTCATTTCATACCTCAATAGCAATGGCTAAAGGCGCATTAGAAGGGTTGACTAAATCCCTAGCTGCTGAATTAGCCCCAAATATCCGTGTTAATGCCATTGCTCCATCCCTAACTCAAACACCTTTAGCCGATAGGTTTATAAATACACCTGATAAAATGGAAGTTTCTCAAAAACGAAATCCTCTTAAAAAAGTTGGTACACCTGAAGAATTGGCTGAAGCGATTGCTTTTTTATTATCCGAAAAATCATCATGGATTACAGGACAAATACTTGCCGTTGATGGTGGAATGGGAACTTTAAAACTAAACTAATCTAAGATGACTAAAGAATTTAATTTAAACGACATATTAGCTTTTGAACAACGTTACAGAACTACATTTATAAATTCGTTAGGAGGGTTTAAAAGCTTAGCTTTAATAGGAACTAGAAGCCGCGAAGGAAATACAAACCTAGCTATTTTTAATTCTCTTTTTCATATAGGCGCTAATCCTCCTTTGTTTGGATTTATTGTTCGCCCCGATTCCGTTGATAGACATACGTTAAATAATATTTTAGAAACAGGCGAATTCACGGTTAATCATGTTTCTGAATCATTTTATGAAAACGCTCATCAAACATCCGCTCGTTATCCTTCTGATACCAGTGAATTTGAAGCAACACACTTAACTGAAGAATATAAAGCTGGCTACTATGCGCCATTCGTTAAAGAAAGTCATATTCAAATAGGGGCTCATTTTACCCAAAAAATAGATATTCAAGAAAATGGAACACTTATGATAATTGCTAAAATAAAATCAGTGTCAATGCCCGAAGGTTGCTTACAAACAGACGGTTTTGTGGATTTAGAAAAAGCAGGTACTATTACCGTTTCTGGTATAGATAGTTACCATCGCACCGAAAAAATAGCGAGATTAACGTACGCTAAACCATTTATAAAAACATCAGTATTGAACTCACTTTGAGTAAAACAGCCATTAATATTGTTTGGTTTAAACGTGATTTAAGATTTACAGATCACGAACCTTTATTTACAGCTCAACAGCAAAACCTCCCCATATTATTTATATATTTTTTTGAATCATCTGTTATGGCTTATCACGACAGTGATACAAGGCATTGGCGTTTCATATACGAATCTTTACATGAGATGAACGAAAAATTAAAATCGTTGAATGGTCAGATTCATATATTTCACAATGAAGTAGAAACGGTATTTAACGAACTCATAAAACAATACGATATTAAAACAGTTTATTCGCATCAAGAAGTGG
Organism: Bacteroidota bacterium; assembly: GCA_043749245.1. GTDB lineage: Bacteria > Bacteroidota > Bacteroidia > B-17B0 > Aurantibacillaceae > UBA4416. The sequence goes on from JAYVDU010000079.1 coordinate 6,141, forward strand.
GTAATAAAATAACGTATGACAGAGATATTTTGATGCAACATTTTTTTAAATCTCATCACATTAATTGGAAAGAATTTCAATTGCATGGTGTGATTAGAAAATTAAAAAGTCGTACCAATTGGGAAAAATGTTGGCAAGAAAAGATGACAGAGCCTCCAAAATTAATTGATGAAACTAATTGGAATATCGTTACGCTAAATAAAACGATGTATGATAAGTTACGAGGAAAAGAGTTACCAATCGAAATAACGACACGCCATACAAACTTTCAACAAGGCGGAGAATATTGGGCTTGGCGATACCTTGATAGTTTTATAAAAGAACGAGTTGCAAATTACAGCAAGCATATTAGTAAACCTTTATTAAGCCGTAAAGGCTGTAGTCGTTTGTCGCCATACCTTACTTATGGTAATATCAGTATGCGAATGGTTTATCAATACACAAAGCAACATTATCAGACATCAGTCGATAAAAGAGCGATTACAAATTTTGTATCGCGTTTACATTGGCACTGTCATTTTATGCAAAAGTTTGAAGACGAATGTCGTTATGAATTTGAAAATATTAATAAAGCTTATAACACCTTAATTAAACCTAAAAACGAAACTTATATTGCGGCATGGCAAAAAGGACAAACTGGCGTACCCCTTGTAGATGCCTGTATGCGTTGCCTTGTAGTCACAGGGTATATTAATTTTAGAATGCGTGCTATGGTTGTTTCATTTTTTGTGTTTAATTTGTGGCAAGATTGGCGAGAACTTCATTTTTTAGCTCGCCAGTTCTTAGATTATGAGCCAGGTATACATTATCCACAAATTCAAATGCAATCAGGAACCACAGGCATTAATACCATTAGAATTTATAACCCTATAAAAAATTCGGAAGAGCATGACCCTGAAGGGCTTTTTATAAAACAATGGGTACCCGAATTAAAAGATGTTCCAACCGAATTTATACACGAACCGTGGAAATTATCTGCTATGGAACAAAGTTTATATCACTGCCAAATAGGATTAGATTATCCAGAACCTATTGTAAATATTGATGAAACAAGAAAGTATGCCAGTGATATTGTTTGGAGTTTTAGAAAACAAGATGATGTAAAAACAGAAGGTAAACGAATTTTAGCAAAGCATGTAAATAATCCAACATCACATTTAACGAAGAAAAGAAAAACAAATTAATACAGGCAATTATGAAATCTTTTTTAACAGCCAAATGGCAAAATATAATTATGGCTAATTACGAAATAGACCCTTCGCATTTAACGCCCTATTTACCAAAAGGAGTAGAGTTCGACTATTATCAAGGTAAAGCATACGTTAGCTTAGTTGGTTTTTTGTTTAAAGATACTTCTATATTTAAAATACCTATTCCATTTTTTGGAACGTTTGAAGAAGTTAATTTACGTTTTTATGTGATTAGAAAAGTTGGAAATGAAATTAGGAGAGGCGTTGTTTTTATTAATGAAACCGTACCAAACAAAACAGTTGCTTGGGTTGCTAACAAATTATATAAAGAACATTATACGGCGATATTAACCAAACATACTTGGAAAATTAAAGAGCCTTCAAAAGAAATTGAATACCAATGGTTAGTTAATAAAAAATGGAATAGCCTAAAAGTAGTCGCCAGCACAACTAAAGAAAAAATGAAACAAGATAGTATAGAAGAGTTTATTTATGAGCACTACTTTGGTTACACTAAAGTAAATACAAACGAAAGTATAGAGTATAAAATAAACCACCCAAGTTGGGAAATAAATAAAGTTAACGAGTATCACATCAACTGTAATTTTGGCACTTTTTACGGCAATGATTTTGAAGTTTTAAATACAACAAAACCACACAGCATAATGCTTGCCGAAGGCTCTGACATTAGTGTAGATTGGAAGCGAACGAGGTTTTAATTTATTTTAGTTTATCAAAAACAGAATCAGCAATGCCTTTATTGATTTCATAATTTTTTAGAGTAATAATTATTTCACCAGATTTTTTTTCTACCTTTTTACTTTTAGACGTGTTAATGTCTGCGGCTAAAGCTTTTGGGATTTTAAATTTTTTAATATCAACAATAAATTTAATAACGTCGGGCAAACCGAATGTGAGTTGTGATCCATATGTATATTCTGTTTTGATAGTACCACTTGATTTAGTGGTTAATTGACATTTAATAATAACTTGGTTTACGGCATCAACCCAAAGCTTTGCTAATACAACATCACTTGTATCATTATTAGGAATTAAATTTATTAAACTTGTTTTTATTTTGTTAATAGTTTCTATACTCTGAAAAATTGCGGTATAGTTTACTGTATCGTTTACCAACATATTTAATTGCAGAAAACCTTGCTTTGGCAATATGGCAATGCTTTTGGTGTCAATTTTAAATTTATCTTTTTGTTTAAAATACAATTTAGTTTCAATTGGCAATATAGTAATGTAGGGCAAATCAACATTTATATTAATATCGGCTTTGTAGTTATTGGCTTTATTTAATTTAGCTTGAACATAATTTAACAGCGTACGTGGGCTTTGTGCTGCTAAGGTTATGCTATAAAACGTTAATAATAAAATAACGATGTTTGATTTTAAGTTAATCATTACGATAAAATATCTTTTTTGTTAAATTTATAAAAAGCAATAGAGAGTAAAACAACAATATGTGTTATCAAAATAATTATCGAATAAACAATGTGTGTTATGTTTAAAGGATCATCGAAAAAATAGCGCCAGGCTGCCATGTGTGTTGTAAATAAAAATGGACGAATGGTATCAAAAATAGGAACGTCCATAGACCCAATAATAGTGAATAATAAAATAATTCCCATAGTTGCCACTATTGGGCCAATAGAGTTTTCGGAAAAACACGATAAGGTTAACGCTAGAGTTGCTACTGTTACTAGTGATAAAAAGGCAATAGCAAAGCCATAAAAAAATCGCCAACCAATATCATGTTGTTGAAATACAATGAGTCCATCTGATTTTAAAACTATTAAATCTCCTGTTCCAAATAATATTTTGCCTAGGACAAACGACATAAATGCCAAACATAAAATAACGATTAACGTATAAATGCAACTCGCTAAAAATTTCGAAAATAAAATAGTACTTCGTGATACTGGTTTAGTAAGTAACAATCTGATAGTTCCCATAGCCGATTCGCCCGAAACTAAGTCGCCGGTAACAAAGGCAATTAGCAATGGTACGTGAATAATAAGCATTTGAATAATAATGTATGCAATAAGATTTCCATTTAATATTGTACCTTCAAATAATAACGACTGCTCAAACTGACCTGTAATAAGGGAAATATAAAAACTACCATCTACTTTCATCGCAAATAAGATAATAGCTATAATCAATATAATACCACCAATACCAATATAACTTCTTGGTTTGTAAGCAATTTTTAATAATTCGTTATAAGTACTTTTAAATAGCATTAGGCGTTGATAAGTCTTAAAAAATAATCTTCTAGTTTTCGTTTGGTTTCAATTGCACTAACATGAATCTCGTTATCGCAAAATAATTTATTGATAATAGCAATACTTTCTATTGAGGTATGAATTAAAATAGATGAGTCTTGCACGGTTGTTTCACAAATAGCAAATACTGAATGTTTTAATAGCTGAATTGCTTTATCTACAAAATTAACTTTGAATAGTACTATAACTTCTTGACTATTTAAAAGCTCCGTTACATCACCTTGTACAATAGTTTTACCTTTATTAATAATGATCATTCGGTTAGCAATCAATTCTATTTCAGATAAAATATGAGATGAAATGATTACCGTTTTATTTTTTTCGTTTTTAAGTTGTAAAATTAAGTTTCTGATATCGATAATTCCTTGGGGATCCAGGCCAGTTGTGGGTTCGTCCAAAATAATCAAATCGGGGTTATGAAGCAGTGTTTGTGCAATACCCAAACGTTGTTTCATACCATGAGAAAATCCACTTACTTTATCTTTCTCTCTACCACTTAAACCAACAAAATCAATTAGTTCGCTAATTCTTGCTTTGGTAATATTGTTGCCAGAAATACGAGCAAACAGTTCTAAATTTTTTTGAGCAGATAGATATTTATAAAAATCTGGCTTTTCAACAATACAACCTATTTTAGATAATATATAATTTCTATTATTGGTTAATGATTTTCCAAATAAATTAATAGTACCACTTGTTGGGCTTATTAATGATAATATTGTGCGAATAGTTGTGCTTTTTCCTGCACCATTTGGTCCTAAAAAACCAAACACATCATTTTGATATACATCAAAACTCACGTCCTTAACGGCGCAAAAACTACCATAGTTTTTCACTAAACTTTTCACTTCTACTATTTTCAGTTTTTCTTCCAAAGTAACATTCTTAACACATTCAATAACTAATTGTTTAAATAGTTTTAAAAGTATACCATTTTTGGGTTAAATTTATAAAAAAGACAGCTATGTTTGGATTAAACTTTTACAGCTCAAATTTGTTTATTTATTGATGAAAGGCGTAAAGAAACAAAACTTACCAACTAAAATTTGTATAACCTGTAATAAGCCATTCTCTTGGCGAAAGAAGTGGGATAAAAACTGGAATGATGTAAAATATTGCAGTGATAGATGTAGAAATAATAAATAAAGATGGCAATTAAAAAAAATAAAACTTTACGAATAATTTTAGGAGATCAACTCAATACAAATCACTCGTGGTTTAAAACGGCTGACGATACTGTAACGTATGTGATGATGGAAATACGCAGCGAAACTGATTATGCGCAACATCACATACAAAAGATACTTGGCATTTTTGCAGCCATGCAACAATTTGCAAAAGAATTGCAACAACAAAAACATCATGTTATTTATATCAAACTTAACGATAAGGATAACTTACAAAGTTTTGATAAAAATTGTGATTTATTAATTTCAAAAAATAAATATACGCTCTTCGAATATCAATTACCTGATGAATATAGAGTTGATGAACATTTGAAAAAATACTCACAATCACTCGTCATTCCATCAAATGTTGCTGATACAGAACATTTTTATAGCACACGGTCTGAATTAGGAAAATTATTTGAAGGAAAAAAAACGTATTTGATGGAAACCTTTTATCGTTACATGCGCAAAAAACATCAGGTACTAATTGTAGACGGCGATAAACCTTTGCATGGTAAATGGAATTTTGATGAAGACAACCGACAAAAATTACCTAAAGAACATAAGCCAACAGAACCTTTATTATTTGTAAATAATGTTACCGAAATTGAAACCGAGCTAAAAAAAACAACTATAAAAACTATTGGAACTGTTGATTCTAAAAATTTTTTGTGGCCAATAAATAGAGCGCAATCTATGCAATTGCTTGATTTTTTTGTAGAAAATTGCCTTCCATTGTTTGGTACTTTTCAAGATGCTATGGCGCCAAACGAATGGTCTTTATATCATTCTCGTTTATCGTTTTCAATGAATGTAAAACTCATATCACCGCAAGAGGTGGTAAACAGAGCTATTGCAGAGTATAATAAACGTAATGATGAAATTGAATACAACCAACTTGAAGGTTTTGTGAGGCAAATTATTGGTTGGCGCGAATATATGCGCGGTATTTATTGGCTAAAAATGCCCGAATATGCTACACTAAATTATTTTGAACATACAGAAAAATTACCAGATTGGTTTTGGACAGGTAAAACAAAGATGAATTGTATGAAAAATGCAATTGACCAATCGTTGCAATTTGCCTACGCACATCACATACAGCGCTTAATGATAACTGGCAACTTTGCTTTATTAGCTGGTGTAAACCCTGATGAAGTAGATGCTTGGTATTTAGGAATTTATATTGATGCCTTTGAATGGGTTGAAATTACTAATACGCGAGGCATGAGTCAGTTTGCTGATGGCGGCATCGTTGGATCAAAACCTTATGTAAGTTCAGCCACATATATTAATAAAATGAGTTCGTATTGCACTGGTTGCTTCTATGATAAGGCAAAAAAAACGGGTGATAAAGCTTGTCCGTTTAATAGTTTGTATTGGAATTTTTATGATAAGCATGAATCTAAATTATCCAAAAACCCCCGTATTGGTATGATGTATAACGTGTGGCGAAAAATGCAACCAAATGCTAAAGCCGATTTACTAGAACAAGCCGATTATTATTTGAAACATATAAATGAACTTTAAGTACCAAAAAAATGAAAACTTCTATTGTTTGGTTTAAAACCGATTTACGTTTGCATGATAACGAAACCTTAGTGCGGGCAATTGAACAAAGTGATGAAATTATTCCGGTGTATTGTTTTGATGAAACTCATTTTAAAACAACCGAATTTGGATTTAATAAAACAGGTGATTTTAGAACTCAATTTTTATTAGAATCTTTAGCTGATTTGGATAAAAGCTTACGAGATCTTGGATCGGGTTTAATAATTGTTAGAGGAAAACCAGAATACGAATTATTTAAATTGGCGCAAAAATACAAAGTTCAAAAAGTATTTAGTAAAAAAGAAGTTGCTTATGAAGAAAAGCAAACACAAGAACTGGTAGAAAAAGAATTATGGAAAACACATTGTCAACTCGAAACCTTTAGCACAAGCACTTTGTACCATGCACAAGATTTACCATTTGCGTTAAAAGACATACCCGATGTGTTTACAAATTTTAGAAAACGAATCGAAAAAGAATCAACTATCAGAGAAGTATTTTTAAAACCAAGTACTATCAAATCTCCACTTATTGACACATTAATTTTACCTAGATTAGAACAATTAGGATTAGAAACAATTACCAAAGATTGCCGCGCAGCTATTGATTTTAAAGGGGGAGAAACAGAAGGTTATATACGGTTAAATAATTATTTATTTGAAACGCAAGCCATATTAACATACAAAGAAACCAGAAACGGAATGATAGGCGAAAATTACTCTACTAAATTTTCGGCTTGGCTTGCCATAGGCTGTTTATCGCCACGTGAAATTTATTATGAATTAAAAAAATACGAAACTCAATTTTCGTCCAACGAATCAACCTATTGGCTAGAGTTTGAATTGTTATGGCGAGATTACTTTAGGTTTATGATGAAAAAATATTCGAACAAGTTTTTTCAACAAGCAGGTATACAAGCCAAAACAGATAATCTTCATAAACATAATTACGAAACACTTTTAACTTGGATTAATGGAAAAACTGGTAATGACTTTATTGATGCAAATATGATCGAACTTAAACTGACTGGTTTTATGAGTAACCGTGGTCGACAAAACGTAGCGAGTTATTTATGTAACAATTTAAAATTAGATTGGCGCTATGGTGCTGCTTATTTTGAACAGCAGTTAATAGATTATGATGTGTGCAGCAATTGGGGTAATTGGGCTTATTTGGCAGGAGTTGGCAATGACCCGAGGGGAAACCGAGTTTTTAATATCGAAAAGCAAGAAATTGATTATGATCCAAAAAAAACATACAGGAATTTATGGTTAAATAATTATTTAAAATAACTGTAAACAATTTATGAAATTGATTGTTATATTTACATTCTATTTTAATTATTAAAAATAAAATTATTAATTTATGTTTAAAAAATTTACAGTATCAGACAAATTGCTTTTTATAGCGGCTTTGCTTTCGCTAATTTTCTCTGAAATATTATTTTATCAAGGAGAAAAAGAAAATGCAACCTTTATTGGAATTTGGGTTCCATCAATATTAGCATTTGGAATTTATTTAAAACTTATTCAATCTAAATAATATGTCAGAGATAATCCCTTATTTTGCAGGATTTATTACCATATTATTTGGAATAGGTTTTTATATGGCGCTTCAAGATAAACAAAAATAAATAAAATTTAAATTTGAAATTCTATTTCAGAATTTCAGCTAAATCTTTTATAGATATTACACGTTTAACACGAGCAGGCAACTTAAATGAAACTTCTGGTATGTGACCAGAAATAAGTACTTTACCTTTTTTTACAGCGTTTGACAATTTATCAAAAAAAGCTTTTAATTCGTCTTCTGCACGCACGATAGTGATATATGTATATATATAATCAGGTTCAAATGAATCGCAAACCTGAATTACATCTTCTATCGGTACATTTTGACCTAAATAAATTGTTTGGCAGCCTTTTTCACGAATCATGTAATTGGCTAATAAAAGCCCTATTTCATGCATTTCACCTTCTGGCAAAAACAATAAAAATTTAGAATTTTTATTTTTCGGTAAAGTTTGTTTATCAATACCTACTATTATTTTTTGTCGAATTAAATTACTGATGAAATGCTCTTGAGAAGGTTGTATATTTCCCATTGTCCAAAGCATACCAACCTTATCCAAAAAAGGATATACTACTTTTGTAATGGCGTTTTCAAATCCTAAGTGGTGCACTGAAGAGGAAAATACTTTTTCAAATAAATCTTCATTGAGTTCGATCATCGAAACTACTAAATTATTTATTTTATCTTCGGTTGACTGATCATTTCCTTGTCGATTATAAAACGAAACCAATGTATCATAAAGTTCATTGGAATCCATCAAACTAATTTTAGAAATCTTTAGTCCATTTTTTAATAAAAAAGAAATATTTAATAAACGCTTTAATTGTTCATCATCGTAATAACGAATGTTAGTATCCGTTCTGCTTGGTTTTAATAAACCATAACGAACTTCCCAAATACGGATGGTATGTGCCTTTATACCCGAAAGTTGCTCAAGGTCTTTAATTGAATATGTTCCAAACTGTTTCAATACTTAGTTTCAAATATATAGCAAACATTTGAAATAGAAAATAGTTTAGCAATAGTTCTAAATAAAATACTAATAATTAAGAGCCTTTTTTAAATTTATTTAATAATTTTTTTATTTGTCTTTTTGACTATCCCGATAAATCTGGATTAAATTTTTAGAGGTAGTAGCCAACTATAACTGCAATCCCGCTATGGCGGGAGCTTATTTTTGTACAAAATACGTTATAATAATTATTACAATATAAATTTAAACAGGCCATAAGAAGCTTCACAATTCTATTAGGCATAAAGTTCGAATGAAACCTTACAAAATCGTATATTTACCCATTAAACCATTATAATTTTTATCAGACTCTTATGCCATTTTCTTCACTTGGATTATCACCCGCTTTACAAAAAGCCTTAGCTGATCAAAACTACACTAAGCCCTATCCTATTCAAACGGAAGCAATACCAGCTATTTTAGAGGGCAAAGATATTTTAGGGATTGCTCAAACTGGTTCAGGGAAAACTGCCAGCTTTGTTTTACCCATATTAGAGCAATTTCAAACACAAACATCTAGTAAAAACAGACACATTAAAGCATTAGTCTTAGTACCTACTAGGGAACTTGCTATGCAGGTAAATGAGGTATTTAAAACCCTAAGTAATAAACTACCCGAAAAAACAAAAAGCTTAGCTGTTTTTGGTGGTGTGGCTATTAACCCGCAAATGATAGCCTTGCAAGGCGTAGAAATATTAGTAGCAACGCCAGGAAGATTATTAGAATTAATTTCAACACGAGCTGTTTCTTTATCTGCAGTAAAGATATTAGTAATTGATGAAGCTGATAAAATGCTTAATTTAGGTTTTAAAGAAGAGATGACTCAGGTATTTGGCTTATTACCTAAAAAGCGTCAAAACCTTTTATTTTCAGCCACTCTCAGCGATGACTTAAATAACATCAACCGAAATTTATTGCACAACCCTGTAGTTGTTAAGGTTGAAGAAGAGATTAAAAATTTAGACCTAATTAAACAATTTGCTTATTTAATTTCTGAAGAAAAAAAAGGTCCGATGCTTCGTTACATCATCAAACAAAATAAAATAAAACAAGTATTAGTGTTTACATCCTCTGTTCATAGAGCTGATGCTGTGGCGGTTAAACTTAATGCCAACGGAATTGATGCCTATGCGGTGCATAGTAAAAAAAGTCAAGAAGCTCGAACAGAAGCTTTAAGTTTATTTAAGTCGGGAAAAATAAGAGTACTCGTAGCTACTGATTTAATGGCCCGTGGTATTGATATTAAGTTTTTACCTTATGTAATTAATTACGAATTACCTCGCTCCCCAAAAGATTATGTGCATCGTATTGGAAGAACCGGTAGAGCAGAATCTTCTGGTGAAGCCATTTCATTGGTGAGTCCTGAAGAAGAACATCACTTTAAAGTTATTCAGAAAAAAATGGGTAAGATTGCAACTTTAATTGATGGTAATGCCATTGATTTAAAAGGATACTAGATTTGAGATTGTTATATTCTTATACCGATTAACAATACGTCGTCAATCTGTTCTAATTCACCTTTCCAGTCATTTAAAATTTTATTAAATTCTTCTCCTTGCTCCTTCATAGATAAGTTCTGATTAGATACTAAAACTTGTTTTAAGGATTTATACATGAATTTTTTTCCTTTTGGTCCTCCAAACTGATCAGCAAAACCATCAGTAAAAATATAAAGAGTATCTCCGGTAAATAATTCTATTTCATGATTCCTAAATTTATTTAACTCTTCTCCTACAAAAGCTCCAATAGGGAATTTATCTCCTTTTATTTCTTCCAATTCAAATTTTTCTTTGTTGCGAATAATCCAAAGAGGGTTATTGGCTCCTGCAAATTGCAGTGTATAAGAATTAGATGTATTCTTTTTAAGGGAACATAAAGAAATATCCATACCGTCTTTAACAGTAGATTCTTCAATAGTTTGACGTAGGGTTTCATTTACGCCAATATTTAATTCATTTAATATATCAGAAGGCTTTGTTTTATGATGCTCATTAACAGCTTGCTTTAAAAGATTGTGTCCTACAATACTCATAAAAGCTCCTGGCACTCCATGCCCTGTGCAATCAACTGCTGCAAATAGCAATACTTTATCTCCATTTTCAGTTGCTTCTTCTACCCAATAAAAATCACCACTTACAATGTCTTTTGGTTTATATAACACAAATGCATTTTCATTAAATATATTATTAAATTTTATTGTAGGTAATATGGCTTCTTGAATTCGTTTAGCATATTTAATACTATCCTTTATGTCCTTATTATGATTTTCAATAATGGTATAAGCCGTTTGTATTTTTTTGTTTTTAATAGTTAATTGATTACTCACTCTTCTCTTCTGAATATAACCTCTTACAGCTAATAAAGCCAATAAAAAAACCAAGACTCCTCCAATTGATATAGATATAATAATGAATCGATGTTTATTTAATTCGTCTTCTTTAATTTTTTGATCTTTAGTAAGAATATCTATTTCTTTAGTTTTCTTTTCGGTATCAAAGCGCGCTTGCATTTCAGCAATTTGTTTACTACTCTCTACATTGTATATAGAGTCATTCATCTTTTGATACAATTCATTAGCAATTAAAGCCTCTTTAAAATTATTTAATGCTTTATTGGATTTATATATACCCTTATACGCAGACAGAATTCTATCATTTGCCCCAATTTTTTTAGCTTCCTCTAATCCTTTTTTATAATATTCGTTTGCCTTAATATAATTTTTTTCAATTTCATAAAAATCTCCAAGATTGTTTAATGTTAAAGCTATACCATAGGTGTTTTCAGTTTTAACATAAATATCATAAGCTTTGGAAATATAAAAAACAGCTTTTTTAGAGTCACGTAAATTTTGATAACTATCAGCAATATTATTTAAACAAGTAGCGGCAGCATCTTGTAAATCAAGCTCTTCAAATATTTTCAAAGATTGAAAGGTATATTCTAACGATTGCTTGAAATCTTTTTTTTGATTAAAAACAATTCCAATAGAAATTAAGGCGGATGCCATTCCTCCTTTGTTATTAAGCTCTTTAGCAATATCAAAAGTGCGCTTCAAATACTTATAAGCCTCATCAAGTTGTTTGAGTTCAAGAAAAACAGTTCCAATAGACCCAGAAGAAGCTAATATGCCAACCTTATTATCAATTGATTCTTGAATATTTAAAGATTTTATAAAATAAGAAAGAGCTATTTTATACTCGGCAAGATTATAATGTCCGTTACCTATATTGTGTAATGCTTTGGCTTGTCCTTTCTTTGACTTTGTTATTTCGCCTAATTTCAGTGCTTCTGTAGCGTATTTAATCGACTTTAAAGGATCTATATCAACTATTTTTACAGCTAACATATTTAATGTTTGTATTTTAACACTATCAATATGTATCGTAGATAGTGTCTTATCAAGTGAATCAATCTCACGTCGATCTTGAGAAATTAAATAATTATTTGATAAAAAAAGAAAATAAATATATAGAGCGTAAGGCTTAAATAAATTTATGTAGTTCTTTGATAACACCATTAATTGAATTAATTTTTTTTTAAGAAAAAGATTAAGCTAAATTCAAATATACTAAATAATCCATGCTTTTATCTAAATGACTAATTAGGGTTCGCTCATTTTATTAAAAATTTAATAAAATCAATAACCTACAAAGGTTATATTAATTTTAAGCGCACGGTATTTTAAAGTAATTCCACAAAACCCTTGCATCTATTTTTAGCAAACTAATA
>JAYVDU010000080.1:0-6532 GCA_043749245.1 Bacteroidota bacterium
GCTTCTGGCAATTCAAATACTTCTTTTAAATTTCTGATTTTACCAATGGGGACATCGTTTTTCAAGCATTGAACAAATAGGTCATCAAATGTAAACTGGCTAATTTGCTCATTTAATAGCGTGTATAATTCATCGCGATTAGTGACACGTTGTTGATTAGAATTAAACTGCTCGTTTTCAAATAAATCAATTCCTAAAATCACACACAGGTTTTTAAATTGAGAATTACTTCCGATAGCAAACGTTATGTAATGCTGATCTTTGGTTAAAAATAATTCGCCATAAGGTGCGATATTAGGATGCAACGAACCTTGTGCTGTTGGTAAGTGATGTACAATTAATTAAAGTAAATTAAATTAATAATCTAATAATCAGAATTCAAAATAATAAAACTGCATATAAAAAGGCTCTTTAAATAAATATTTAAAGAGCCTTTTTAATTTTATAGATGAACTATTATTGAACAACCAATACTTTTAATGTATAAATACCTCCACTAGAATTGAAATTAACTGGAGAGCCAGTTCCGTTAAATATAGCCACTTTCATTTGATTATTTCCTGATACATAACATGTCATCATACAACCTTTTAAATCTCCATTAATAGAACCTACAATTATATTACCTAATACAACACCAGTAAGAGTTAATGGGCCAGATACCCATGTAGTACCAGTTGCAACAGTCCCAGGGCTTACGTTCGGAGCCGTAACACTATTAACTCCCGTTACACCTGAAGATACAATAATAGAATCTGCTTTATGTCGAATAATTATACCAGCTCCAGACGCTAAATGTTTGAAAATAGGGTCAGATGCTGAAAGTCCAACAAGTATTGTTGAATCGGTAGCGTGTGTAACAGAACGAATTTGAGTTGTACCGCCCCCAATTAAAACACCTCCATTCGTTGATGAACTAACTCCTGTGCCTCCATTAGGAACAGGCAAAATACCTGTTACCTTTGTTGTAAGATTAATTGTTCCATTAGCAATATCTTGATTTAAAATAGAACCATCAAGAATCGCACGCGAATCTATAGCGCCAGTATGGATATCTTGATTCAAAATGGTTGAATCTAAAATAGTTCGTGTATCAACAGCACTAGTCTTAATATCTTGATTTAATATTGAGTAATCGAGTATTGCTCGAGAATCAACAGCACTAGTATGAATATCTTGATTAAGAATGGTTGAATCTAAAATAGTTCGTGAATCTACTGCGCTAGTCTTAATATCTTGATTTAATATTGAGTAATCAAGTATTACTCGAGAATCAACAGCACTAGTATGAATATCTTGATTAATAATGGTCGAATCTAAAATAGTTCGTGAATCAACAGCACTAGTATGAATATCTTGATTTACAATAGTAGAATCAAGTATTTTATATGTGGTAATAGCATTGTCGGCAATATCATTTGTATAAAAAGAATAAGGAACCGACATGAATTGTTGAAGGCTAACCAATTTATAATTACCATCATTTTTAGTAGCAATTTCAACTTTCAACCATTGATCTGCGTCAATCCAAGGAATCATCATCAAAGATGAAAACTGTCCCGCTCCTGTTTGAGTTCCCGCTCCTATAACAACAGAAAACAATCCGTATTTATCTGTTTGAGCCGTTTGTGTTTCTTGATATTCTGTATTACCAGAAGCTCCTTTTAAAATTGAAAAACGTACACCTATGGTTTTTTCATACAATGGCTTTCCGTTTATATCCATTCCTACAATTTGCTTTCCATTTTCGTCAATTGCTACAGCCTGATAATTGATTCCTTTAAGATTACCAATTTGTGGATGTGTTTGAGCAAAAATAAACTGACTAGCAAGAACTAATATTAGTCCTAAACTTATTTTTTTGAGATTTTTCATAATATTTTATTTTTTTGGTTTAGTAATTGTAAATGCTACTCCTAAGGTCAAGGAATACGCTCTGTTATATGATTTCTCTGAAGCTGATGTTTCTAAATTTTGCAATCCAAGCATATAATTAAATTCGCCATAAACAGAGATTGCATCCGAGGCTTTAAATTGAACGCCTGGCGTAATAAAAACCCCATAATCAGATGTCTTTAGAGACTTAGAATCTAAAATATTAAAATATTGATTATTTAATACTTGCGTAGCTTTTAATAAAAACGCATAATATGGTGAAGCAGAAATATATGGCTTAGCTCTCCCCTTTCCAAACATCCAACCAATACCTAATTTAACATCAAGATATTGTAAATTCCAAGAGTAATTCATCCCATCATATACTAAATTTGCACCTGCCTTTCGCATACCTATACCTCCGCGCAACAAAAGTCCTTTCTCTCCAGTATGTCTATAACCGATACTATAGGCTCCCGAGTAATTACCCGTATAATTTTTGTCCTTAGTGCCTTGATCATCCGTGAATTTAAAATTTGTAAGCATTTGTGATGCGTCTATCGTTATATTAGATTGCGCATCTAATGAAGCTTTATCAATCAATATAAACCCAATTGAGAGCAACAAGATTTTGGATTTAAAAATGTAATTTGTCATAATTATTTTATTTAGAGATTATTAATTTTGATGAATATTTATTATCCTTTGAATCAATGATGGAAATAAAATAAAAACCATTATTCCATGATTCACACTCGATTTGATATTTTTTCAGATCTGATATTTTTTTATCAAAAATAACTTTACCGCTAGCATCAATTACTTGTAAAGTCGCATCACTAATAACATCAGAACATTCTATCATTACAGCGTCTGATGTTGGGTTAGGATATAAACTTAAATGCATATTTAAAGGCGAATCAATGACTTGTATACTTAAAACCATTGATTGCTGAAAGCCTGGATGTACACTAAGTTCATCACTATAAAAACCCATTGTAGAATAGGATTGTCCAACCGTTTGTTGAACCATTATACCATCGGCCATCATATAGGTTCCGGCACTACCTATACTTTGCCGTTGCACTGATTGCGCTTGAACTACTTCCGCAGAAATAGTTAAGTAAAAAGCTAATAAAAATAATTTACCTGAATTTTCAAAAACATTCTTTTTCTTTTTCATAGCTGGTTTATTTAGAGGGTTGTTACTTTATTAATATTCAATCCTAAATTATTTTTCTTTTACAATTTTTATAATGAAACTAGTTTCAGCATCATAAATTTTCATGACATAAATTCCTATCGACTGATTACCAATATCTACTTCCGTTGTTATACTGCTTGCATCGGCATGATAAATTCTTGTTCCATCTACATTATATATCTCTAGTTCATATTTTTTTCCAAATTGGATGTCACTAAGATTCAATTGAAATTTCCCATTAGAAGGATTAGGATAAATAGTAGAAGAAATTAATGAGTTATTTTCGGTCATCCCAACAGTATTTACAGTATAGCAGGAAGACGATGCAGAACAGCCATTATTAGTTATAGTAACTTTATAAATTCCATTTGCAGTAGCCGTATAATTTTGAGCCGTTGCGCCAAAAATATTGGAACTAGTAGAACAATTTATCCATTGGTAAACCGCACCAGATAAATTAGCTGAAAGCGTAAGTCCATTTTGTGTAACAGAAACATCAATCGTATTCATTGTTATAACTAAAGTTTGACTACTTGATGAGCCACAACTATTATTAGCAGTAACAGAAATCATGCCACTTGATGTGCTGGACATTGCAGACATTATATTAGTTGAAGAATTGCCTGACCAGCCGCTAGGTAATATCCAACTATAAGATGTTGCTCCACCAACGGCTGAAACACTATATGTATTTGAACTGCCAGAACAAACTGTTGTATTTCCACTAATAGCAGAAGGAGTTACAGGAATAGAATTAACCGTAATCGCAAGTGTTTGTGTGGCTGATATGCCACAAGAGTTACTAGCAAACACAGAAATATTTCCTCCTGTTGAACTTGCTGTGGTAGATATTGTATTTGAAAAAGAAGAGCCCGACCAACTACTAGGTAATATCCAATTATAGGAAGTAGCCCCACCTCCAGCAGAAATACTATACGTATTTGAACTACCTGAACAAACTGTTGTATTACCACTAATAGCAGAAGGAGCAGCAGGAATAGAATTGACGGTAACTGCTAGTGTTTGGGATGCTGATGAACCGCAACTATTATTTGCTGTGATAGAAATGATACCACTTGATGTGCCGGCCATTGTCGATATTGTATTAGTTGTAGAAGTGCCTGCCCAACCACTCGGCAATATCCAACTATAAGACGTTGCTCCACCAACAGCAGAAACACTGTATGTATTTGAACTACCTGAACAAATTATTATATTACCATTTATTAATCCTGGCTGAGGAAGGGCAGTTCCTCCGCTTACAGTTACTGCTAATGTTTGCGACAATGATGCGCCACAGATATTACTTGCCGAAACAGAAATAATTCCACCCACTGTGCCAGCTACTGAAGAAATAATATTGCTTGTTGATGTTCCAGACCAACCGCTAGGCAGTGTCCAATTATAAGAAGTAGCTCCACTAACAAGAGAAACACTGTATGTATTTGAACTGTTTGCACAAACCGTAGTATTTCCAGATATTGATAAAGGACTAGACGGAGAAGATGTACTTACCGTTACGGCAAGTGTTTGGCTACTTGATGAACCACAACTATTATTCGCTGTAATAGAAATGATACCGCTTGATGTGCCAACTATTGTAGATATTGTGTTAGTAGTAGAAGTGCCTGACCAGCCGCTAGGAAATATCCAATTGTAAGACGTTGCCCCAGCAGCAACAGAAACGCTATATGTATTTGAGCCACCAGAACAAACTATTGTATTACCACTAATAGCTGAAGGTGTTGCAGGAATAGAATTAACAGTAACAGCTATTGTTTTACTAAGCGACGAACCACAACTATTATTTGCTGTAATAGAAATAATACCACTTGATGTACTAGCCATAGCAGAAATCGTGTTAGTGGTAGAAGTGCCAGACCAACCGCTAGGTAATATCCAATTATAAGATGTTGCTCCACTTACAGCAGAAACACTATAGGTATTTGAACTACCTAAACAAACTATTGTATTACCACTAATAGCTGAAGGAGTTGCTGGAATAAAATTAACGGTAACTGCTAGTGTTTTACTAAGCGACGAACCGCAACTATTATTTGCTGTAATAGAAATAATACCACTTGAAGTGCCAGCTACGGTAGATATTGAGTTAGTTGTAGAAGTGCCTGACCAACCACTTGGTAATATCCAACTATACGACGTTGCTCCACTTACAGCAGAAACACTATATGTATTTGAACTACCTGAACAAACTGTTGTATTACCACTAATAGCAGAAGGAGTTGCAAGAATAGAATTAACGGTAACTGCTAGTGTTTGAGATGCAGATGAACCACAAGAATTATTTGCAGAAACAAAAATGATACCACTCGATGTACTAGTCATAGCAGAAATGGTGTTGGTTAAAGAGGATCCTGTCCAACCACTTGGTAATATCCAACTATAGGATATTGCTCCACTTACAGGAGAAACACTATATGTATTTGAACTACCTGAACAATCTGCTGTATTACCACTAATTATTCCTATAGATGCGACGCTAGCACATTGAGTATAAGTAACGGAAGACGTTCTTATTAAATCACCACTAGTATTTAAATTATTATTCGCATAATTAAATGCGCCATAGATAGTAACAGTTGTACCTGTTAATGGAGCAGTCCATTGAAATCTCCAACTTGCACTAGTTCCTACTATTTTCGGATTGTGTGTAATATAATTTCCTGATATTTGAGTAGTAGGATCATTTGCTATTAGTGTACCAACAGCACTGCTTGAAATAGGAGTTTGAGCACTAACTTCAAAGCCATAAGCAGCAGTTCCTGTTAAGGCAACTGTAAAATTATATGTTGTTCCTGCTACAAATCCCGAAGCTGGTACATCCGAAGATATTACACCTGTTGTTAGTGTTACTGAAGAACCAGTATGACAAGATTCACAAGTTGAACCACTATTGTCCATAGGCGCGCCAGTATAACCATTAGGTGCGCCTGCAGAGTGGGCCGTACTGCTATTTTGAGTTGATAAAGATACTAAGAAGATAACAGTAAAAATGGATGAAATAGTAATAATTTTTTTCATAACCTGTTTTTTTAGTAACAATAACTTATCGCCAAAGATATTATATTAAAAAATATCTTAATTTTTTTTCACTCAATATTATAGCTCCTTAGCTCATTTCTTAAACTATACAGTACAAAAAAAATACGTATTTACTGGTTTGGAAGCATTACATCATTCGCTTTTTATATCAATATTCTTTCTTGTCCTCTTAAAAAGATTATGTATTAGGACTAGAAAAATTATAAGAATATGAGGGAATTTTTATTTCAAAAATTGAAAGGCAACCGACTTAACAGTTGTTAGGTGAGTATGATTATTTGTGAAATGATGTAACATCTGCTGGGCTTCTGGCAATTCAAATACTTCTTTTAAATTTCTGATTTTACCAATGGGGACATCGTTTTTCAAGCATTGAACAAATAGGTCATC
>JAYVDU010000081.1:0-1876 GCA_043749245.1 Bacteroidota bacterium
TTTTATTTTATTCTTAGTGTTTCCGATAGTACTTGCCGAGCTAAGGTGGTTGAGAATCTGGATGAAGCAATTTCAATCGATCCCGCTTATTTAGGGTCATATAAATTATTAGCAATTTTTTATTTTTATATGAACAATGATGTTAATAAGGCTTGTGAAATAGTAACTACAGGGTTGAAATTTGGTACTGATGAGCAGTTGATAATTATGAAAAAATTCTTTTGTGGGAACGGTAAAAAAGAAAAAGATAAATTTCCTATCAATAGAATATCCTTTTTCGATTTACCATATAGCGAAAATCTATTATTTTCTCAATTTTTGAATAAAATTAACAAACTGACAACTACTTCACAGCGCATACTCTAAAAAATACACAGGCTCCGCTGAATTTGTAATACTGCGGAATGTTCCCGTCTCGTCATCGTTACCGCTAAAACGAGGATAAGTATGAGTTTTCTTTTGGTCTGCTATTCCATATCTATCACCACTCATAAACTCAAATATAATTATTTAATATGTGCGTATCAAACGCACTTTTAATACGTCCTCGTTACCGCTATCGCTAAAACAAGGACGAGTATTAGGATGATATTCGAATTAGCATTAACCCCTTTAGTATTAATCCTTGAAGGTTTTAAAAACCTTCAAGGATTTTTTATGAATATGATTTATGGTTCGCGGCGCTTTTTCTTTTTGATCTAAGCAAAAAGAAAATGATAAATATTTCATTAAATATTTATCGTAGCCTAAGTTTATTTAATTGCTTAATTTTATACTCATGAAAAAAATCCTTTGCATCGATTCTAATCATTCTGTTTTACACGAAACCCTTATCTCTAATGGTTTTCACTGCGATTTGTTTTGGAATCAATCTGCTGATGCATTAAAAAAACTATTACCAAATTACGAAGGGATTGTCATCCGATCTAAATTTAAAATCACTCAACAACTCATCGACTCTGCTCCAAACCTCAAATGCATAGGGCGTGTGGGGGCAGGTATGGAAAACATTGATGTGGAATACGCCAACAATAAAGGCATTACCTGTGTTAGCGCCCCCGAAGGAAACCGCGATGCTGTAGGTGAACATGCTTTAGGAATGTTATTAATGCTGTTAAATAACTTAAAACAGGCTGATAATGAAGTCCGACACGGAATTTGGAAACGTGCCGAAAACAGAGGATTTGAGATAGCAGATAAAACCATTGGTATCATTGGTTATGGCAACATGGGATCAGCCTTTGCTAAACGCTTGCAAGGTTTTTCATGTAAGGTGTTAGTGTACGATAAATATAAAACTGGTTTCGGAAATGAATTTGTGACGGAAGCTACTTTAGAACAAATTCACCAAGAAGCTGATATAATTAGCATTCACACACCTTTAACCGATGAAACTAACTATCTCATAAATAATACGTTCATTTCTTCTTGCAAAAAGAATATCTATATAATCAATACTGCTCGCGGCAAATCCCTCAATACGGCTGATTTAGTAGCTCATTTGAAATCTGGTAAAGTACTAGGCGCTTGCTTGGATGTTTTAGAATACGAATCAACTTCTTTCGAAAACATTGATACCACTACCCTACCCGAACCCATGCAGTATTTACTAAAAAGTGAACAAGTGATTTTAACACCTCATATTGCTGGCTGGACACACGAATCGAACTTTAAAATGAGTTTGATTATTGCAGAGAAAATGACAAAAGTTTTACAATAAAAAAACCTCCCGATGAAAGGAGGTTTCTCAACAAAAACACTCATGGCAATTTAATTTGAATTTTTTTTAGGCTATACTAAAAATCTAGTGAATAAAATTGTTACAATTAAATACTCTTTTTAATCGTTTCTAATGAACGAAATAAATTATATTTAA
>JAYVDU010000082.1:0-1875 GCA_043749245.1 Bacteroidota bacterium
GCTAATGTTAACTATAAAGCACGTGTAAACTAATGATACGGAGTCCTAAAAAATCAAATCTCTGCGTTATATGAAAAAAAGATCTTCTTCATGTACGAAAAGTAAATTCATTGCTCATTTTTTCAAAAGCCTTGATGTTTGCCTTTTTAGAACTCCTCTAAAATTGAACTATTGCATATTCATTTTATGTATATCTACTTCTGTTTTTTCTCAGTATAATTCCGAGTTTTTAAATTTCGAAAAAACCGGGCGAAGTATTTCTTTGAACGGAGAATATGAATTAGGCTCTAATGGTATTTATAATGGCTTAATTAATAAATTTTTATATGGAGGTTATATTGATAAAGGTACGAAGGATGCTTCGGATAAAACGATGAAACGTTTAAATGTTGCTGGCGCTAACATTAATTACGATTTATCTGTATTTTTTGGAAGAAGCTCTAAATACTCTTTCTTAATAGGTATTAAAGATCAGTTTATTTTTAACTCATCCTTTACCAAAGATTTTTATGAATTAGCCATGTATGGTAACAAACCCTATTTAGGAGAAACTAAAAACTTAGGTGGTTCAAGCATTAACTATCTTCATTTTCAGGAAATGAAGGTGGGTTTAATTTGGCATAAGGTAGATTCTACAGCAAAAATTGGCGCTTCTATTTCTATATTAAAAGGTCAGCAGTTGTTTAATTTCAGGGCAAGGCGGGGCTCGTCCTTATACACTAATAACGACGGGACAGAATTAATATTCAACTCGAATTTTAATATGGCGTTAAGCGATACGAATTATCGTAGAAATCCTTTAGCTTTTACGGGTATTGGTGCTAGTGCTGATATCTTTTTTGAAACACCCTACAAGTCAAAGAATGGAAAAGAATGTGTATTAACGGTGAACGCTAATAATATTGGATTTTTACATTGGACAGATAATAGCGTTCAATATAGTAGCGATTCATCCATTAAGTATAGTGGCTATCATATTAATAATTTATTTGATTTAAAAGATTCTACGCTGTCTTCTATAAACCGCGATACGATTGTGCGTAATCTCACTAATGCACGAAAACAGTCATTTAATGTCAATATCCCCACCAATTTAATTATCATCAATAAAATTAAATTCACAACTAAATTTACATTAGGTATTGGCTTTCGATATTTATTTAATTCTAATTTTAAACCTTATTTTTTTACAGATGGCGAATATGCCTTTACACCTAAGTTAACAGGCGCTTTACATATAGGTTATGGTGGTTATTCTAGACTTAACATTGGATTAGCATTTTCTTATAATACTAAAAATTGGTATTTTAAATTGGGTAGTAATAGTTTGCAAGGCTATATATCGCCAGCAAATACGTATGGTCAGGGCGCGTTTTTGAGTTTGGCAAAGAAGTTTAAGAGATAAGTAAGCCTATTGATATCGTACTTTTTAGTTGAATAAAAACACCAAATGAAAGTTGCTTCCAATAAATTATCTGACGTATATGCTTTTTATAAAAGCGAATTAACTAGTATTTACGAGCAAGACGAACTCCTATCTGTTTTTGAATTGGTATGTGAAACGTATTTAAACTATTCAAAAGCGCAGGTTAAACAACACTTTAACGAAAATATCAATCAATCAGATTTATTAAAAATATATGATACCTGTTTAGAATTAAAAACGGGTACACCCGTTCAATATATTTTAAAAGAGGCTTTTTTTTATGAGTCTTTTTTTGAAGTAACACCCACTGTGCTTATTCCAAGGCCAGAAACAGAGGAGTTGGTGGATATTATAATTGCAGATGTTAGATTACAGATTGTAGATTCAACAATCAACAATCAACAATCAACAATCTTAGATATTGGAACAGGTTCGGGTTGTATTCCTAT
>JAYVDU010000083.1:0-1875 GCA_043749245.1 Bacteroidota bacterium
GATTTTTCAATATCATTCAAATTAAAATAAGCAGTTCCTAATCCATCTAATAGGCGTGCAATAAGCGATTTATCATTTTGACTATTAGCTATAGTTAATCCATTTGAAAGCGTATTTATCGCTTTTTCATTTTCGCCAGATGTGTAATAAATAGAACCAATAGCATTAAGTGCGTTAGCTTGAGCAAGCTCATCCTTATTCTGTTGGGAACGATGCAGCATTTCATGCGCATATTTTAAAGCGTTATCAAAATCTCCTAAAAAATAATAAACGCAAAATATATGATATAAAGCATGAGCTTCGTATGTTTTGCTCCCAACTTTTTCAAGTATCGGCAATGCTTCAAATAAAAATTGAAGTGCTTGATCATAATTACCTAACCAAACTAAACAAGCGCCCTTGCATGTTAATCCTTCTGCAATACCCTTGTTATATTGGATAGATTGAGCCATCGTAATAAGCTCGTTGGCAATTTTAACGCCTTCTTGTGGATTACTCCTGCTTTTTTCTATGGATGCATTCGCTAATTTTTCAATCTGAAAAATTAGCGAATCATCTATACCATTTGTACTTTGCATTAAATAGGGCTATGTGGTTACAAAGTTAAAAGGTAATTATAATATTTTCAAAAACAAAAAAATAATATAAAACCTTAGAATTTGCTTATAATTTACTATATCATAAAACCATTTATCTACTTCGAAATTGCCTTAATAATTCTTCAAATGCATTAGTAATCGAATCAAGTTGGAATTGAGTTCTATAATTTTTTTAATGGAATATAGGTTGCGCGGCAGGCATCTGCATAATAGAGCAAGGAAATACGGCTCTTTCAAGCCTATATCGTATTTCTTCTCGTTGTTGTATCTTGAGCAATCTGCTATTTTCTTTCGTCTCAAATAATTGGTAATTAATATTTTTACTTAAATCTTGTTGTTGATTAAGAGGAAAATTAGCGTTTAATTTTTCATCCAATTCTTTCGCTTTGATTGAACTTAAATCAACTGTGTATGCTTGCGCTTTTGCTGATTTAATTTCGTGATAATAGGTAGAATTGCCTTTAAAACCAATGGTGATGATTGTATAGTTCAGTAACTCATTTAAGTTTTCTTTAAAAACAGAATTGGTATTTTTCAGTAATTGAAAACTACTTAATTTATCAGGAATCATATAACAAACAACTTTATCATATTTTTTGACATCATTGATTGTAATTGTAATTGGCTCATATTTAATAATGGCTTTTTTACCGCTTTCTGGATCTGTATAATCCAGGGTTGTTCGGTTGGCGGTTGATTCCATCACATATTTATCTACATTGTTCCAACCCGTTTGACCAACAGACGCTGACAAATAATTAGTTGAAGGAATGGCTGTTGGTCTTTTTTTACCTAATTGCCTGTAGGCTTCATCCATATTAATTTCTAACTCTTCATTAAATGTTTCGGATTGCCTGATACTTTCAGCGTTGAAATGCTTTGTGTGTTCATCCATTGCTAATTGAGCTTGTGTTGTTTCATTAGCGTACATTTTTTGAAGAGTTATATTAACCGCATTTGCATAAATAGTTTTCTTTTCTTCGAAATACTCTTGTAGCTTTTTACTTTGTTCATCAGTAATGTCAACGCCTCCATCTTTACGGTTATAAAAATTCAAGAACTTCGTTTTTAATTCTCCACCCAGTAATGTAGCAGCAATGCTATCTATTTCATACAAAGGATGTGTTAAATTTTTAATGTATAAGTTCAGAATACGCGCATCACACGTAGTAAAAATTACTTTCAATCGTTCTTCAAATTCTTTAGTTGCCAAAATAGTATGATTGAATTTTTTATCCCATATAGCCTTGATTTTAGAGGGGTTTATTTCTGGACA
>JAYVDU010000084.1:0-1867 GCA_043749245.1 Bacteroidota bacterium
TATATTTTTGTTGGAGGAGCCCAGACTATAAGTTTATTGTTAGAGAAATTTAAACGATATAAAATAGCTTAAAAAAACAGTTAGGTTTAGCGATTATTATCCTTATTATAGGCAATATTTCTTAATATGAGTCGTTATAATACTTCTTGACTATTATTTAAAAAATACCTAATTTTAA
This sequence comes from Bacteroidota bacterium, assembly GCA_043749245.1. GTDB lineage: Bacteria > Bacteroidota > Bacteroidia > B-17B0 > Aurantibacillaceae > UBA4416. The sequence continues at coordinate 179 of JAYVDU010000084.1, forward strand.
AAAAGAATATGAAGAATTTATTAGTAGTACTGTTTATAATATTTACCTCAATTGTATTTGGGCAAGTTGCCAAGTATAGTAACGAGTTTTTAAGTGTGGGTGTTGGTGCACGAGCTTTGTCAATGGCTAATGCCAATGTGGCTTCGGTAAATGATGTTACTGCGGGTTATTGGAATCCGGCGGGACTTTTATTACAAAAAAGCAATGTTCAGGTAGGTTTAATGCATGCCGAATATTTTGCGGGTATAGCAAAATATGATTTTGTAGGTGTTTCCAAAAGGATTGATAGCAATAGTGTAGCGGGCATTTCTTTTATCAGATTTGGCGTAGATAATATTCCCAATACAACTGAACTTATTGATGCGAATGGCAATGTTGATTATTCCCGCATCAAATCGTTTAATGCGGTTGATGTAGCTGTTTTATTGTCATACGCGCGAAGTATGCCAAAATTAAAAGGAATTAAAATTGGCGCTAATGCTAAAATTATACGTCGTAAGTTGGGCGAATTTGGCGGTGCTTGGGGTTTCGGTATAGATATAGGCGCTATGTATGATTACAAAAAATGGCGATTTGCATTGATGGCACGCGATATAACAGGAACCTTTAATGCATGGAGTTATAATTTAACGGATGATGTGAAACAAGTATTTGCCACTACAGGCAATGATATACCAAGTAATTCTGTTGAGGTTACGGTTCCTCGTTTAATATTAGGAATTACTCGCACATATTACGTTTGGAAAGATAAAATATCTATAGGTGGCGAGTTGAATTTAATTAACACCTTTGATGGAAAGCGTAACACCGTGATTAAAACAAATGGCTGGAGTATGGAACCGGCTTTAGGCGCAGAAGTTGGGTATAAGAAATTTATTTTCTTAAGGGGCGGACTTGGAAATATACAAAAGGCAAAGGATGTAACAGGTAAAGATATTACAACGGTGCAACCTAATATTGGTGTGGGCATTAAGTATAAAATTTTTGGACTGGATTATGCTATGACCAACATTGGAAATGTATCAACGTCATTATACTCTCATATTTTCACAGTAAAAATTGATTTGAATAAAAAAATATTATAATAGATGGTAAAACGGTTACTCCTATTCGGTTTTCTGTTATGTTTTGGAGCTCAGTTAAGTGCTCAGATATATGGCAACGAATGGATAAACTATTCGCAACCGCATTACCGAATCGCTATTCCAAAAACGGGATTGTATCGTATAGATTCACTTACATTGGCTAATGCAGGAATTCCTATTTCAATCATTAATCCTAAGAATATTTTATTATTTAGTAAAGGACAAGAACTTTATTTGTATATCAAGGGTGAAAGTGACGGCGTTTTAAATACCTCCGATTATATTGAGTTTTATGCCGAAAAAAATGATGGACGTTTCGATTCATTGGCTTACAATACAACCCAAAGACTCACCAATCCTTACGTAGCTTTATTTAATGATACGAATTATGTTTATTTTACTTGGAATAATTCCATTGCTAATAAGCGAATGGGCTTACAAACAGATGTGAATTTTAGTGGCTATACTCCAACTAATTATATTTACAACGAAAAAATTTATAGTGGATCTGGAAATTATTCCTTTGGAAGAAAGACGATTGTTAGTCCTGCATACATATACGACCCACGCTATATAGAATGCGAAGGCTATGGAACTATCATTG
>JAYVDU010000085.1:0-1861 GCA_043749245.1 Bacteroidota bacterium
TTATTAGGGAGTTTAATCTCAAGATTTATTTATAAGAAGTACCATAGCATATCATGAAAACTAGCACTACAATTATTTCAAATACTAAAAAACCGGCAATAAAAAGAATTACAAAAAAAGATTCTTTTACTGTAGTTGCTATTGGCGCATCTGCCGGTGGCTTGGAAGCAATTACCTTGTTTTTAAAAAATATATCTTCTACTACAGGTATGGCATTTATTTTTGTGCAACACTTGAGCCCTGATCATAAAAGTTTACTTGTTCCTTTATTATCAAAGGATACAAAAATGAAAGTTCAGGAAGTGGAAGATATGGAGAAGATGGAGCCTAATAATGTTTATATTATTCCATATAATAAAGAGATAGTAGTTGTAAACGGGCATATTAAGCTCATTCCAAGACCTAAAAATAAATTAGCCAATCTTTCTATTGATGTTCTTTTTTCTTCGTTAGCCTTTACTCATAAAAAAAACGTAATCGGTATTGTTTTATCTGGTAATGGAAGTGATGGAACGATTGGCTTAAAAGAAATAAAATTGGCAGGTGGATTAACATTTGCTCAGGATGCTTCAGCAAAATCGAGTAGCATGCCTAATTCTGCTATTAAAGAAGGTGTTGTTGATTTTGTATTATCTCCAAAAGAAATGGCGCTTGAAATAATTTCATTAAGTAAAAATATTTTAGCGAAGAGCGTTGCCTTAACATCAGCGCCTGAAGATGAAATTGAAAACAACGATCCTCATCTGAAAAATATTCTTCAACTGATTCATAAAAGAAAAAATGTTGATTTCAGTCATTATAAAATGAATACGGTGAAGAGGCGAATATTGCGCAGGATGCTTATTCATAAAACAAAAACAATTAAATTGTATGCTGATGTATTGAGTAAAAAAAATGAAGAAATTGATTTATTGTATGAAGATTTACTAATTAACGTTACCGAATTTTTTAGGGATACAGCGGCATTTATGCTACTAAAAAAAACAATTTTAGCTAAATTATTAAAAAGTAAAGCTGCAGGAGAAACATTACGTATTTGGGTAGCGGCCTGTGCCACTGGAGAAGAAGTGTATTCAATAGCAATGACGTTAATAGAACTGCAAGATGGCAAAAACAATACTACTCCTTTCCAAATTTTTGCTTCTGATTTAAGTGCAGAAGCAATTAGGGTTGCTAGAAACGGTGAGTACACATCACACCAACTTAAAAATGTTTCGCCTAAGCGCCTACTTCAATTTTTTACGAAGGTGAAAGATAAATATAGAATTTCTCAGTCTTTACGTGATGTGTGCATATTTGCCAAACATAATATTTTGAGTGACCCTCCATTTTCAAGGATGGATTTTATCAGTTGCCGAAATTTTTTAATTTACCTTGAGTCTGAAGCACAACGAAAAGTGATTGCAACATTTCACTATGCGCTAAACGACGCTGGTTGTTTGATGTTAGGTAAGGCAGAAACCATAGGAACGTCTACTCAATTATTTTCACCACTTAACAAAACGTATAAAATATATGCCCGAAAAAATCATTCGGGGCCTCACAAGATCCCGGTTTTAATCCCCCGTATTTCTCACACAATTTTAAAATCACAAAATACCAGTGTACGGATTCTTCCTAAAAAATTGCCTTTGCAAGCGGGTATAAATTTAGGCAATGCCTTTGATGCTGTTTTACTAGAACAATATGTTCCGGCAAGCGTTATCATCAATTTTGACATGGAAATTCTCCAGTTTAGAGGACAAACCTCTATATACTTAAAACAATTGGCGGGTAAGGCTAGTTTTAATATTTTAAAAATGGTGAATGCTGAAATTACATTTGAGTTACGTAACGCCATTCATCATGCCATAAAATCAAA
>JAYVDU010000086.1:0-1859 GCA_043749245.1 Bacteroidota bacterium
TTTGCGCGAAAACCACCACATTTTTTGCTCTATCGTAGTTTATCCTGTTATTCCGCGCGGCATGATTCTATTGCGATTAATTCCTACGGCTGAACACACACAACACGATATTGATTTAACGCTTACAGCGTTTGCACAAGTGGCTGCTAAATTAAAAGCAGGTGCGTATGCAAAGGTGATGGTGTAAAAAAATCTATTTTTAAACTTTTGGAAAGTTATAAAGAAGTGTTCTAAAACTCCCCTTGTTACCTATTTTTCAATAATTATTAATTGACACAGTTTTCTGGGCATTCCCTCAAAATTTATCTTACATAATTGTTTAATCAAATCTTAAAATTTTTTAATCAAAATATTGATTTAACAACTCGTATTTTATTCATTTCTTAAAGAAGAAAACATTGTGTCTATTTCTAAATTTTCTTCTTTTTTTGATCTAAACTGATTCTCTTTTTCTCTATCATAAAATTCTTCTTTATCGTAATCCCAGTCTTCGTTATTATCCCTTTCCATGATTTTTTCTTCTATTTCTTTAACCTCCTTAGAAGTATACATACCATAAGTATTTCCCAAATCATTTAAAATATCAATTATATCTTCAAGGCTATTTTCGTTATAATTTTCAAGCTCTATTTCTAGAACTCCTTTTAAAACTTTTGAGAAAGATTCTGATTCTATAAACTCATTATACTCATCAGGATAAATTTCTCCAATTTGGTTAAAAACACCTAAATCCTCATGGCAAATGACATTAGCACTTGCTAATTGAATAATTTTACATGGTTCTGTTTTAATGTCTTCGTGAAAAAAACTAATTAATTTGATGAAATATTGAATCTCGTCCTGTTCAATTTCTGTTTCTTCATCTTCCAATAACTCATTTAGTACTTCGTTAAAAAATCTGTAAATTCGAGAATGTTCATCTTTGGGGATTTCGTAGGCTACTAAATTTATTCTTTTTAGAATATTCAAATTTGAAACTACCCAGAAAAATTCATTAGTAGATTTACCATAAGTCCTCTTACTCAAATAAGAACTTTTTAATGAATAGAATTCATTAATAATCTTATCAAAATAAATATCTTGTTGTTTTTTATCCAATAAAATTCTACGTGATGCGCGAACGTTACGTCCTGTATACATCTTTTTTAATACAAAGAATTCGGTTAACTGGTTGTAGAAAATAGCTTGTTCTATTAAATCTTGAATTAAATCTTTATTTTCTCTTAAATAATTAACAAGGAAATCTTGGATGGATGGATTTTGGTATTCGATTACAATATTTTCTTTTATATCCTTTTCAATCTTAATAAATGTACCTTCCAACTCTTTTAGAGAATCTTTGAAATCGGATTCGCTAGTTTTAAGCTTATACTTATTAAAAGCCAGATTCTTAGCAAAATTCTGGATGGCAGCAAACAGATCTTCATATAAAATTGGATCACCAGCCGTAAACATAATAGCAAGAATAATCCTTGAAGTATTTGAAATCTGGCTTTGATAAGCATATTTCCAAACTTCTGTTGGATTGTCAAAGAAGCTAATTAGTTTATTTGGAAAATCATTTGCCCCAATATTTTGCCAAAACTTTTCTTTAGTAAATGTCTCAATAATCCGAGGATTATAATTCCTATGATTAACGAGTCGTAGATAGAAATTATCTTTTAAGATTTCCTCAATATGTTCGATAGTTAAGTTACTAAAATATAAATGGTTGTATAAAATTTGAGCTTTCACCAATTTTGTATATTTTGATAAATCTACAATAGAGATTATTCAGAAAATATTTTAGTTTATCAATTTTGATTAACTTTGTGAATGAAATACGAAGAACAAACCACAAATCGAACTATGTTTTTGTC
>JAYVDU010000087.1:0-18329 GCA_043749245.1 Bacteroidota bacterium
ACCTGCTCTGTTAGAAGAAAAATAACCCTTATCTCCTTGTGCGTTGATTACGTAATATCGGTCGTCTTCTGTAGTGTTTAATGGAATGCCCATACTTAAAGGTTCAATCCAATTGTTATCTTGTTTGATAGAATACATAATATCATAACCACCAATGCTTTTGTGCCCTTCTGAACTAAAAAATAATGTAATTCCATCAGGGTGAATAAAAGGGGCATCTTCGTTATACTGTGTATTAATAGTTGGCCCAAGATTTTTGGCTGGCGCCCATTCTCCATCCACTTTTTCAGATACATATAAATCTCTTCCTCCTAAACCACCTGGTTTTTCAGAAGCAAAATATAAATAGCGTCCATCTGACGAAATAGAACAACTTCCTTCCCAGGCATCTGTATTAATATTATTATTCAATCGATCGGGTTTACTCCATTCAGACCCCTTTAGGGTACTAATAAATAAATCACCCTCATCATTGTTACTAGCAAATGTGAATAATGTATTGCCGTCAGGAGAAAGCGCTACAGCGGCATCATTACCATTTGTATTAAGTGCCTCTATACCAATTGGCGCGCTAAAGGTACTGTCGTTTGTTTTTGTGCTTATAAAAATATCTTCATGGTAAGTCCCATTTTCTGCATCTGGTTTTAAAGCATCGTTTAATAAACCACCTGTACTTTTTTTACCAGCATAAGTAAAAATCATCACTGATTCATCGGCCGAAATAACAGGAACACCTTCTATTTCTTCAGTATTTATAGGAGACCCAATATTTTTAATGTCTGCAATAATTTTTTTTGCAATTAGCTCATTACCATTGTTGCAATTAGCCAAACCAAGTTTCGCGTCTTCTATCAAAGGTTTGTCTTCTTCGTTTATTTTTGAGCCTTTTTTAATAAGATATTGAGTATACAAAATTTTAGCTTCATCAAATTTGTAGTTAATATGGTATGCTTTGGCTAAATAATAATCAACGTCGGCCGATTTATCTGTTTTTTTAATATCTGTAAAAAGTTCAATGGCGCGTGCTTTTTTATCTGGATATTTTAATGTGCAAAAACCTAAACGGAATTTATATTCCATATTAGTTGGGTTTTGTGCAGATAATTTATCGTACAATTCATACGCTTTTTTATAATTTTTTCCATCAAAGTAATAAGCTGCATCCTCTTTTATATCTTTGTTTTGCGCAGTTACTGCGCCTGTATATAGGCACATTACCATTATTAAAAAGATTCCTAATTTTTGCATCATATTAATTCAGATTTAGTATTACTAATTTTAATTCCTGTAATTTCAAAAATGCGAATTTTAACAAGTCTATTAACCTGATTTTCATTTGATTATTAACAAAGGGTAGTTAAAAGCGAGATAGGTATTTTTAAAAACCCGACAAATAGTATTATCTGTCAGGTTTAAGAAAAAGATGGATAAAAAATTACGCCTCTACTTCCGTTACGATGCTTGGGAAAATACGAACGTTGTTATTTTCTTCACGTCGGAACTGGTAAGTGTATTTATAATGTGCTTCTAAGCCCGATTTGTTTGGTAAGCCGTTAATCATCATAATATTTCGGTTTTTAGCAAAACGTAATAACTCACGTAAGTAATGCGCCGAAATTTGACCTACTTCATCAATAATGCAATGTACTTTAAAGTCGGTACTATTGCGGTGAGATGATTCTTTGATAAACACGTGTAATAACGTGATGTAGATAATTGCTTTTACTAAAATATCCGTACCAGTACTTCCAATGCTATCAATTTTATGTGTCCAGCCGGTTTCGTTCATACCTTCTTTAATGTTGAATCGTAATTCAAACAAATCTTGTAAACGAATTTCCTCTTGCTCTTGTTCCTTGATAGCACTGCGTAATTGCTCTAGTAATTTTACGGCGCGATTTGAAATCTCTTTATTTTTATGTGTTGCAAAATCAGTATTAAATAAACCTTCGTTGTACACTAAACCATTTTCTTCGCGGAATTCCTGAATACGTTTTAATAATTTATAAACTTTATTTTCCGAATCTTCCAATCTGATTTTGATAAACTCAATTAATTTAGACTCTTCGAATTCTGCTTTTTTAAAATCTTCAGCAATTAAAGTTATGATATGTTGGATCTTATCTTTTTGTCCGCTGAGTTCTTTTACTTTAGTAGCAATACTATCGGTTACTAATCCAATTTGAGTAGCTGTTTCCGCAATTGATAATTCAATTTTTGCTTCATTGATAAATGAACGTAAGTTTTGCGCAAAGCGTTCGTATTCACCCTGAGAGGCGTCATTACGAATCACGAAATTGAAGTGATTTTCTAATCTGAACTTACCTGCAAATTCGTTCACATAACGTTGAAATGCGCCATATTCCTCGTTAAAATGCGAATCGTTTTTAAGGAGCTGCGTACACAAATCCATTACCGAGTAATTTGTTTTCTTAGGTTCTGCACGCTCAATAATATCTACATACTTATTGTAAACTGGTGTTTCTCTAAAGTTTTTTGTAAAATAATTGATACCATTATTAAATTCAATTAATTCTTCATCAAAGGCACGTTTTTGTTTATTCAACTCCATGCGTTTGATGTTGTACTTACGAGCAATTTCTTCTAACTCTGTACTTAAGTCGTTTGCAGTTTTTACATACTCTTCTTTTTTCTGAATGAAATCAGGGAGTTTATCAAAGATGTCGCGCTTATCTTTTAAATAATCATTTACAACTTGAGAGTATTGTTCAATTTCTTTTAATGCGTCTTGTAATTCTTTGATACGAGCGTCAATGCGCTTGATCTCTTTACTATCAACTCCTTTTTCTTTAAAGTTTGACTCTTTTTCAGAACTTAATTGTGTTTCTTTTTCTTCGTATTCTTTTACTTGATTTTTCTTTTCAACTTCTAATTCAGAAATTTCAGTTTCTTGTCTTCCTTTTAAATCAGCTAAACGCTCATCATTAAATATTTTTAATTTATCAAACTGAGTATTGAAGTCATTCAATAAATTATTTTTCTTTTTATTTAAGAACGCTAATTCTTCTTCAATGATATTTATTTTTTGTTTGTTGCCTGATAAGGATTGCTCAATTTCAGTGCTAGCGCGTTGTTTCCAGTCTTCAATTTCAAGAATTAGTTTTTTCTCGCGTTTATCAGCTAATTCTAACGAGTAATTTAAAACTTTTAAGTCTTCTTTTAATTCACCTAATTGCTTACCAAACTTATCGGCAGCCAACATTTTTTCTTCGTTGTTGCTTGTTTGAAACTGATTTAAAGATTCTTCTAAATCACGAATGATTGCGTTGCGCTCATTTTTTTCAAATTGATATTCTTCAATTGTTTTTGAAACAACTTTTACATCATCTAATTTTAAGGTAACACCATACAGTGAAAACGCTTTATCAGCAATGATTTTAGGGTCTAGGTCGGTTCTAAATAATAAATCTTCATTCACTACTTTACCAATTGTTGTGTGCCAATCTTTTACGTTTTTTTCTAAATAACCATATAAGGCATCGTGTTGAACGTTTAGTTTTTCTTCAATGGCTTTAATTTCATTTTTAACACGAATGATTTCGTTATTCGTTTTTTGAATTTGGTGAGCAGAAGCGGTTTTTAATTTCTGTTCTAAGTTTTCCCACTCTTTTTGATTGGTTTGAACTAAGTTCGTTTTAATAGCGCGCTCCGATTTATTCTTATAATTAATAGCTCTTAACTCTGCTAATTCAGTTTCCTGCGCTTTAATTTCGTTTTCATAAAAACGGGTGTTGCGAATTACTTTTTCTTCTGCTTTTAACTCGTTGAATTCAATTTGTTTAGATGTTACTTCTGCATTTAAATCAGTTAATGCATCTTCGCGCTTTTGTTTTAGCTCAGCATCTTTTTTATTGAATTCGTTTTTTTGTAATAATTGTAATTCGTTATAATGATTAAATATTTCGCTGGTGCGAGAATTTATTTTATTAACATAAGCGGTTTTATCATTACGTAATTGATCAATCAGCGATGAATACTTCATCTCAATGCTTTGAACATTAGAGGTTAGTGATTCATATTCACGACGTGCAATATTTAAATCAACTTGTAATTTTTCTCTTTCCGCATTTTTCTCTACTGCCTGATCAATGTTTTTGTCCTTATATTCTTTTAGTTTTTTGTTGGCTTCGCGAATCGATTTATCGTAGTAACCAATTTCTTCGCGAATATCTTTTTGTTTTTCTTCTAAGTGTGTTTTTTGCTCATCATTTGCTTCTGCTAATTTTTCGATTTCTTCTTCTTTTTCGCGAGACGCTTTGATGATGGTTTCATTTTGTGTTTCGGCATAACGAAGGCTACTACCTAACTTATCGGCCATTTCCATTTGAGCACCTTTAAGCATGTGAACTTGATCGTATTTTTTATCGATAAATTCAATCAGTTGTTGGGTTTCTTTTTTCAAATACGTTTCTATATCAGAATATTTTTCGTTGAATTGACGTAACTGTCTTTCCACTTGCTCAAGTTTAATACTACTGTTTTCGGTGGTTAAGGAGTTGGCAATAAAATCTTTAATAAAACGACTATCAATACTACTTTTAGAACTTAAAAAAACGTTGGTGATGGATTTAGGAATGTTTTGATATTTTTCATTTCCTTTTAGTAAATAAAATTTAGATAATTGTTTATCTGTTTCAGTTCCGTATAATATATTTCTGTATCGTTCAAACGTATCAATTTGATTGGATATATAGATTCCTCGCTTATCGAAACCGGCAACTATATCTTTCATTTTAAGTGCCTCATCATTTTCATTAAAGAAATAATCAGGATTGTATTCCGCATCCACAAAACGAAATACCAATTTGTTGTGGCGATAAACGATTACAAAAAACGGTTTATCTTCTGTGCGGATTTCGTATACCAAATATGAATTTTCATTACGGAAGTAATGCTCGTCAAATGGTTTTTGTGAAGGCGCAATACCTAATCCACGGCTATTAGCGCTATAAAAAAACAAAATTGCACGCTGCAAGGATGTTTTACCGAAGTTATTTGTTCCCACAAAACACGTATTACCACTTAATTCTAAGTCGGTATACTTTACGTTTGCAATATTAATTTCTACAATTCTATTTAATATTCTACAGTTGTTTTCCATTTTAATTTTCTCCTCTATGATTCTTTCTTTTTTAATTCTTGAACTATAATTACTTCTTAGTAATCATATAAATTTCCATCTGTTGGTTTAGTTATAGCCGAGCCTCCTTTAGCAGTTGCCGAGGGCTTTTGTGCTGTTTTTGCTGGCAATATAATATTATATAATCCAATGGTTTTTCGTTTATTATTGGCTCCAGCCATACTTGCTGCAATTGTTTTTTCATAACCGGTGATGGGTTCATAAAACTCAGGATTTAACCCTGCTTTCACATTTCTTCTATCAATAACCTGTGCATAAAAAGAAGGCGAGATAAACCCATCATTTAACGCTTTAAATAAAATGCCATCTAATCTTTCGTTGGTTTTATCGGCATCGTAATTCAATAAAATAGTGCGAGCTATTTCACAAGCCTTCTTATCAACTATTTTCAAATTAGGAAAACCATACTGATTGATATTACCCAAAAGTTTTGCTGCCACTAAAGAATCAGCCTTAATTCTTTCTTTCAAAATTTTATTTTTAGAAACATAATCAGGCGCTGTTTTGCTACAGGTCTTCGTTTTATTACACATCGTGCAATAGGTTAGTGCTTCATTATATTTTGCGTCTACAGCTTTATTAGGAGTAGGCGCATAAGTATAGAGTTCACCTTCAAAAGCTGTGTTCCTTGCGGCATCACGGTTAGCGTTCCATGTACCAATATTTACCTTATATTCTTGTTTAGTATTTTGATTATTAAAAACAACGAGCGCTAATTTATTACTATCAATCTCGTAACCATTAGTAATTGCTTTTTCTAAATAGTGCAATGCCTTAAATTCTTCTTTGATTTTGATAGCACACAACGCAGCTTTAAAGTAATGCGAAGGATTTATAGCACCCTTATAATTTTCGAAAGCAATATCAAATTTTGCGTACGCTTGCAATAACGAATCATTTCTAAACATACGTTCAGCTGCAGATACAGTAGCATGATAGTTATTAAAATCGGCAGATGTTATTGAGTATTTAGTTTGTGCAACTGATAACCCAGCAATAGCCAGACTCAAAATACATAGTAGTTTTTTTATCATTATTGTTTTTAATTATAGTTGTTATATAATGGAACTATTTTAATTATATACTAATCCTTGTGTATCATCGCCGCCACCTAAAGATGTGTCTTCATAAATTGCTACTGAATTAATGACATCTAATAAATATGAGTAAGAATCGAGTACTTTATAAGATTCTGATTTTTCATCTTCTAATTCTAAAAACGAATCACGACTCATTAAATCACATATTTCGCGAACCTTATTGTGTAAGGTTTCTGAACGGTATAAAGGAATTTTTTGTAATTTTTGTTTCAACCGTACATTAGCATTACACTCTTCAGAAATTTCTCCCGGACGAAAACGACTACCAATTCCAATTTTATTATCCATACTGGCAAATAAATCAATGATGTCGATGTAACGTTCAAAACGTTCTAATTTTTTTTCGAGTTCACTGTTTGGCTCACCTAATTTAGAAAAGTAAAAGAAATTATTTCCACGTTCGATGTTGTAACGGATCACGTTAAAATAAGCTTGGAGTCTATCAAAATTGTCAGGGTTATTAATAACGTCGTATAAGCGATTCATCCCGTCTTTACTGCCATTGCTGGAAATAAAATTACCACGAGCCATTACGGAAAAAATATCGTGTGTTTGTTTCGGTAGGTTGAAATTAATCGTGTCTTCCATGTTTTATATTTTAATCCCCATAAGGGTTGCATTATTTAACTTTTTCTTTCTTTGCTTTTTCCTTCATTGGCAATATCAACGTGTAACCTAAACGTTTTTTTACATCATCACCAAGTGTATAATCGAAGTATTGTAAGCGATATTTAAAATCTAATTGGTTTTGATATTCCATTGCTATTTCTACAAATAAAGATAGTCTGTCTTCAAACGTTACTGTACCAATGGCTTTCGGAAAATTGTAGTCAATCAAATACTCAAATAAATTTGTTTTCGTTTGAGTTAAAAAACGTTCCACTAATTTTTCTGTGTCTAATTTTATTTGCTGCTCTAATCCTTTGTCCTTAAAGTTTCCTGGCATTTTATCAGCCAAGCCACGCACCATTAAACGCGTAATTTTATATTTTTCAGCAATACGTTTACACAATACGTGACCATCATCGCTATACAAGAAATCGATAGGGATTTTTGTTTTTGGTGTCTTGTGTCCGTTGTGCTTCAATGTATTAATTCCACTTACAATTTCCCTGAAATTTGTTTTGAAATGCAATGCTCCGTGATCCTTGATTTCTTTAAGCTGTTGCGCTTTTTTATAAACGTCTAATTGGAACTGAATTTTGTTAATGAAGTCAGTAATATCTGTTTGAATTTCGATTAAGAAATCTAAATTTTCAATTAAGCTTAATCTTAAAGAAGCAACAATACCAAACAATTCAGAGTCATTGGTAAGATTGAACATCGCTCTTGATTCGTCTATTACCTCACTTGTTTTTTTAATAAACTGAATAATAGAATCTCGCTTTTCTCTATAGTCTTCAAGCTTTTGAAGTTTAATGCGATAGTTGCTTTCATTTTTGTAAGTATCATCTACATTTTTCTGAAGCTTAATAATTTCACGCGTTAATGTTGAATTAATCCGCTTCAAATATTTTTTAATACTACGCAAGAAACGCATTTCGCGGGCATCTTGGTAGAAACTAATGTAACGTTTAAGTTCGTTGATATAATCGTTAATGAAACCAGGTGTTACTTCACCAATTTCCATAAAGTCTTCGAACATGGCTACAACGGCATCGTTTAAACTCACGATATTTTCGTATTCATATAAGATATCTAACGACACGAGTTTTCGGTATTGATCTTCGCTAATGTCTTCTCTGCTCAATAATTCGTTTACGGTTATTTGATCACGTTGTCCAAATAACGTTTCCACTACACCACGGTTGTGGTATAAATTGGATAACAAATCTTTTACATTTACTTGCAAACTCATAACGGTTTTTTCTAATTCCCTAAGATACACCTGCTTTAAGGGCTATTAAAGTTGGGTTATAAACAAAATAGAGAGTAATTAACTAATTGTGCTCTTGTTATTTTGTAAGTGTCTGATAAATAGGTTTTTTTGGTGTTAATAGAGCGTTGAAAACGTAAAAAATCAGACTATTAAAAAACATGATTACTAGCATTATTAGCTAGTTGTGGTTGGGTAATCCTACAAACAAAAAAGAATGATCTGGATTGTGATTTTTTATAGTTGAATAAGAGCCAAATTATTAGAATCAAAAAATAACTTGAGCTTTACATTTCACTAATATAAATAATACATTTGTTTATGCTATTTACGAAACAAACGTTGCCAATAAAAGAAACAGATTTATTTACTGATTTGTTTACTGATTATATAAATGATTCTGAAAAAGTAAAACCGTTTTTTCAATCACATATTTATCAAACTGATTTCGAAACGTATTTGAACGGTACATCTTTTGAAAAAACTGATAGAACTGTTTTAGTTGATGCTTTGAAAGCACAGTCTTTGTTGGTTAAAAACACAAGTGAACTATCTCAAAAAAATATTGATTCCTTAACAAAACAAACAACCTACACTGTTACAACCGGGCATCAATTGTGTTTATTTACCGGGCCATTATATTTTATTTACAAAATAGCGAGCGTTATTAATTTAGCAACTATTTTAAAATCGAAATTTCCTGATAAGGATTTCGTCCCTGTTTATTGGATGGCTAGCGAGGATCATGATTTTGAAGAAATCAATCACGTAAATGTGTTTAATAAAAAGGTAATTTGGAATAGCTCTCAAACAGGCTCTGTTGGCGATTTTAGTACAGAAGGTTTAGCTGAAGTGATTGCGGAATTGAAAACTATTTTAGGCGAAAATGATACTGCCACATCATTAATTACATTATTTGAAACGGCTTACTTGAGGCATACAACCTTAGCTGATGCAACGCGATATTTAGTAAATGAATTATTCGGCGAATTTGGTATTGTTATTTTAGATGGAAATGATAAAGCGTTGAAAGCCTTATTTAAAGAGGAGTTTAAGGCAGATATGTTTGAAAATAAATCGGTTGCTTTGGTCAATCAATCTTTAAAAGAGCTATCTAAACATTATTCGGCGCAGGTAAATCCACGAGAGATTAATGTGTTTTATAAAACTGATGGCATAAGAGAACGAATAGAGTGTGTAGCTACTGAACGTTATGCTGTTGTCAATACTGAGCTTAGTTTTTCTAAGGCTGAATTAGAAAACATGATTGAAACTACGCCTGAAAAATTTAGTCCGAATGTAGTATTAAGACCTTTATTCCAGCAAAAAATATTACCAAACGTCGCCTATGTGGGTGGTCCGGGCGAGTTGGCGTATTGGTTAGAGTTTAAAGCATTGTTTGAATCATACAAGATTAATTTCCCCATTTTAATGCCTCGGAATTTTGCCATGATAGTAGATAAAGGAACAAAGCAAAAAATGCAAAAATTTGATTTATCATTTCAGGATTTATTTAGTGAAGGCGACGTGTTGGTGAAACAATTTATTAAAACACAACACGAGGATGTTAATTTAAATATAATCAAATCGCAATTTGAAACAATCTACGCTTCATTATCAGATACTGTGGGAAGCATTGATAAATCATTAATTGCAAGCACTGAGGCCGAAAAACAAAAAACATTGAATGGCATTCATACCATTGAGCAAAAAATTAATAGATCCTTTAAGCAAAAATCAGAAACGGATATTAATCAGCTATGGGCGTTGAAAGGAAAACTATTTCCAAATAATATTCCGCAAGAGCGATACGATAACATGAGTATGTATTATGTTAAGTACGGTAAAAACTTTATTACTGAAATGATAACAGAGCTGGTCTATGATTTGAATAGCTTCGAATACACTGTATTCACTGAGAACTAGACGTGTTAAGAAAAATAAAAAAGCCAAGTAACAATTTGCTACTTGGCTTTTTTAATAAATTAAATTATATCTTAGTTATTTACTAAAGCTTTACCGAAACGTTTACGCTCGTTTTCTTCTAAATAAATTTTACGTAAACGGATAAAAGCAGGCGTAATCTCTACGTATTCATCACCTTGTATGTATTCCATTGCTTCTTCTAAACTGAAATTGATTTTAGGAACGATACGCATTTTGTCATCAGTTCCAGAAGCACGCATATTTGTTAATTGTTTTTCTGTACAAATATTTACTACTAAATCATCAGGACGAATGTGTTCTCCGATAATCATACCAGGATAAATTTCATCACCTGCTTCCACAAAAAACTTACCACGATCTTGTAATTTATCAATAGAATAAGCAACCGCAGTTCCTTTATCTTTGCTAATTAATACACCAGCAATACGGCTAGGAATTGGACCTTTCCAAGGCTCATAAGCTTTGAAACGATGCGCCATAATTGCTTCTCCAGCTGTAGCTGTTAAAACATTATTACGTAATCCAATAATGCCACGAGCTGGGATTTCAAACTCCATGTGAGTTAAATCGCCTTTCGCTTCCATCAACATTAAGCTACCTTTACGTTGTGTTACTAAATCAATTACTTTAGATGATGATTCTTGAGGAACATCAACGGTTAACACCTCAATAGGCTCATTCTTTTTACCATCAATTTCTTTGATAATAACTTGTGGTTGTCCTAATTGTAATTCATACCCCTCACGACGCATGGTTTCAATTAAAACAGATAAATGTAAAATACCACGACCGAATACTAAGTAAGAGTCAGGAGATCCTGTTTCTTCTACGCGCATCGCTAAGTTTTTTTCTAATTCTTTATATAAACGATCACGTAAATGACGAGACGTTACAAATTTACCATCTCTACCAAAGAAAGGAGAGTTGTTAATCGTAAATAACATACTCATTGTTGGCTCATCAATTTTCATGGTTGGCATTGCTTCAGGATCATCAAAATCAGCAACTGTATCGCCAATTTCAAATCCTTCAATCCCTGTAAATGCACAAATATCGCCAGTTTGCACTTCAGATACTTTTACTTTACCTAAACCTTCGAATACGTATAATTCTTTGATACGCGATTTTTGAATTCTGCCATCACGTTTTACAACAGATACCGGCATGTTTTCTTTAATAATACCTCGAAACACACGACCTACTGCGATACGACCAATAAAAGAAGAATAATCTAATGAAGTAATTTGTATTTGCAATGTACCAACACGCTCTGGTGCTGTAGGAATAGTTTCTAAAATAACGTCTAATAAATGTGTGACATCAGTTGTAGGTGTTTTGTAATCAGGACCCATCCAACCTTGTTTGCTTGAACCAAATACAGTTGGGAAATTTAATTGATCTTCTGAAGCTTCTAGGTTAAAGAACAAATCAAATACTTGATCATGAACCTCATCAGGACGGCAGTTTGGCTTATCCACTTTATTAATAACGACAATCGCTTTTTTACCAGCAGCAATTGCTTTTTGTGTTACGAAACGCGTTTGAGGCATTGGACCTTCAAAAGCATCTACTAATAAGATAACACCATCTGCCATGTTTAATGTACGCTCAACTTCGCCTCCAAAGTCCGCGTGACCCGGTGTATCAATAATATTAATTTTTGTTCCTTTATACATTACAGAAACGTTTTTTGCTAAAATGGTAATACCACGCTCACGCTCTAAATCATTATTATCAAGTATTAACTCACCTGATGCTTGATTTTCTCTAAATAAATTACACTGGTGTAAAATTTTATCTACTAATGTTGTTTTCCCGTGATCGACATGGGCAATAATGGCAATGTTTCTGATTTCTAACATGTTTGTTTTTATTAAGGGCGCAAAATTAGCGATTTTTTGCTGAGAAAGCAACTTTATCTTATGCCTGCTGAGAATTGCTATTAAAGCCTGTTTTGGGTCGCTTGGGAGTATTTTCTTGTTTCTCGATGAGCCCATCTAAATATTGGAATACAACTTTACTGTTTTTGGTGTTATTTTTGCTATTCTACTATTTTGAGCTAAAAATGACCCAAAATTCACTATTATCCGCCAATAAACGACGGATTTTAGTAAAAACTAACTCATTACAGTCATTCGATAACAAAGAACGGAAAATACTGATCATACATATTTTCTTTCTTTAATATACAATAGAACGAAAATTATTTTTTAGCAGGACGATGATAAAAAATCATTGCATAGCCTGAGCTACGGAACTATTTTTTGATCACGCCTAAGCGTGAGGTGAAAAAGAATGAGTTTATTTGGGTGTTTTAGAACGAATATTGGTATAATAATATGATTCAAAAATGCTACGCACCACAAAATAAACATTACCGATAAAGGGATTTTTGGTGCAAACGAGAAAAATAAATTCTAACTAAATATCTCTATCACGAACTTAGGCATTATACCTAAAGCAATAGTGAAGATAGTTGTAAGCACTAACAACACCGTGTGTGATGTTTCAACAGGCACTTCCGTTTCTGTATCAGCTGGCTTAAAATACATCGCTATAATGACTTTAAAATAATAGTAAGCACCAACAGCTGATGTTAAAATAGCTACTATAATTAACCATTTAAAAGATGTGCCTATTAAGGTGGCAAACACAAAATACTTAGCAAAGAAACCCGCTGTAACTGGTATACCAGCCAATGACAACATTGCAACAACCATACAAGCTGCCATTAAAGGATTGCGTTTTCCTAACCCATTAAATGCATCGATGTTCGCATTATCTTTTTCTTTAGATACATTATACAACACGGTGAAAGCTGCAATAGAACCAATTGAATACGCTAACGAATAATATAAAATAGATGAAATGCTTGCCCAACCCCTGTTATTAGCTAAAATAGCCATTAACATAAATGCGGCGTGACTAATGCTTGAGTATGCCAACATACGTTTCACACTTGTTTGAACAGCTGCTGTAAAGTTTGAAATCACTAACGAAAGCGTAATGATAACCGCTAACACCATAGACCATGTTTCGCTAACACCACCAAACACTACTAAGAATAAGTGCATAAACGCAGCGAATGCGGCCGTTTTTACAATAGTACTCATTAACGCTGTAATAACAGTTGGCGCTCCTTCGTATACATCTGGTGCCCAAAAATGAAAGGGCGCAGCACTTACCTTGAAACACATGGCTACTAACATTAATAATACACCTGCATAAAAGAATGCTGGTAAATCGCCTTGAGCATGAGAAATATATGCGCGAATAGCCATTAAATCAAAGCTTCCGGTTGCCCCATAAATTAAGGCAATACCAAATAATAAAAAGCCTGAAGCAAATGAACCCATAATCAAATATTTAAAGCCTGCTTCGTTCGATGCCAGATTATTTTTTTTACTCGCTGCTAATACATACATCGGAATAGATAAAATTTCGATTCCTAAAAACAATGTTGTCATGTTTCTAAAAGACGTTAGCATTAACGCACCTACTAAAGCAAATAATACTAAGGCAAAATGATCGGTAACATGATCTTCTTCAAAATAATCGTTTGCTAAGATAAACCAAAAGAAAGCGGTCGCTAATATTACACCACTAAACGCCAACGATACATCATCAAAATGTATCATGTTATTAAATGCTGTAATTGACATGTTATGTCCCCACTCTGTAAAGTTAACAGCGTAGGCGCCCAAAATGCCTATTAACACTATAGGAAACAATGCTTTTTTGAATTTGAAAATTTCGGCTAACATTGCTAAAATTCCGAGTCCGCTTATTATAAATAGTCCTTTCATACTTTTGTAATTTTAAATTATAAATTTTGAATGTTAAATGATCTTCAAAACGTATTACTTATTCTTTTAATTGATTTATTCTATTTTGAGTTTATCTTGATAATTTAAAATTTATCATTCAACATTTAAAATTTGTTTTATCGTTTATTATTTCAAATTCATCATTATTATTTTCGTTCCTTCTTCTGCTAAATCATTTAATGGTTTTGGATATACACCAAAGGCAACAATTGCTGCACACACAATATATAAAACCCATTTATCGGTTGATGCTAATGAACCAAAAGCAATAGCTGAATCTTTTTTCTCACCTAACATGATGGTTTGGTATCCGCGCAACATATATACGGCTCCTAAAATAACGGTTAGTCCCGCGAATGCTGCAACCCACGCGCTATATTGATAAACACCAGTGATCAATAAAAACTCACCCACAAACCCATTGGTTAATGGTAAGGCAACTGAGCCTAGTAATACAATTAAAAACAATACAGCGAAGTTTCCGTTCATGCTTCTAATGCCGCCTAACTTTTCCATGTCGTTAGTGCCTGTGTGACGCATTAAAATATCTGCAATTAAAAACAATCCTACTACATTAATACCATGCGCTAACATTTGCATAACGCCACCTTGTATACCTTGTTGATTGGCGGCTAAAATGCCTGCTGCAATTAAACCAACGTGAGCAATCGATGAATAAGCAATTAAACGTTTGAAATCTTTTTGTGCGATGGCAATTAATGATGCGTAAATAATTCCAAACACGGATAAGCCAATTGCTACACCACCCCATTTTTCAAGGGCTAACGGAGCCATAGGCAATAACCATTTAATTAAACCAAAGGTTCCCATTTTTAACATGATACCCGAAAGTAACATCGTGCCTTGTGTTGGCGCATTTACATAAGTGTCAGGTTGCCATGTGTGTAAAGGAAAGATTGGCATTTTAATTCCGAATGCTAAAAAGATAGACCAAAAAACAAAGGATTGTTGGTTGATTGTCATTGATTTACCTGCAGCATATAAATCAGTTACAGCCCATGATTTAACGCCTGTTTCGAAGCCCGTATGGTTGTATAAATAAATTAAACCAACCAACATAAATAAGGAACCGAATAAAGTGTATACAAAAAACTTGAAGGTGATTCTCGCTCTTCCTTCTCCGCCCCATAATAAGCAAATAAAATAAATAGGAATTAAGGCTAACTCCCAAAATACATAAAATAAAAATCCGTCGTTGGCTACAAACACGCCAACCAAAGCCATTTGCATTAATAAGATTAATCCGTAAAATGAATTTGGATTTTTGTACTCGGTATTAAAAGACGACAAAATAATTAAAGGCACCAAGCCTGTGGTCAAAAGTACCATTAGTAAAGAAAGCGCATCAATACTCACCGCAAAGTGAATACCTAACGATTCTACCCAGGCATAATTTAATTGCAACTGACTATTGTCGGGATTGTGCTTGTACTGCATGTAAACCACTAAGGCTAATACAAATTCTACGATTGATAATCCTAAAGCAGCGGCACGGCTTGCTTTCCCTTTGGTAAGGAAAACCAATAGACTTGCAATAAGTGGTACGGTAATTAATAATCCAACTAACATATGTTTTTATTTGTGTTTTATAATTTATTTAAAAGCTATTATTTCATGAATGTGAAAAACAAAATCAATACGATACCTGCCACCATACTAAAAATGTAAAATCCGATATGGCCTGTTTGTAATTTGCGAACAACAGAGCCAACGCCACTCACAGCATCTCCTACTCCACTTACAAACACATCTAACACATGTTTGTCGATGTAATTGAATAGATTTGCTTTCCAGTCTAACGTTTTGCGAATAACCACATCGTAAAATTCATCTACAAAATATTTATTATAAACGACCTTTTGAAACCATGGCATTTTTGCGCCTTCTGGTAACGGACGAATATTTCGTTGCATATAAATAATATACGCAACATAAATAATAGCAACAGCAGAAACAGAAGCAATTCCCATTAACATCCATTCTACATCATGCGTTAAAATACTAGGGTTTTTAATTTTAATAATCGGGTCTAAATATTCGCCAATCCAATTTGTTTGATGCCAAAATTCGGGTAAGCCCAATAACCCTGCTAATACAGCACAAACAGCCAATACAATTAATGGGATCGTCATTGTTTTTGGCGACTCATGTAAATGATGTTCTTGTTCGTGCGTTCCTCTGAATTTGCCATAAAAGGTTAAGAAGAATAAACGGAACATGTAAAACGCCGTTAACATAGATGTTACCATTCCGAAAAACCACAATACCGGTGAGTGTTCGTAAGCATGTGCTAAAATTTCGTCTTTCGAAAAGAAACCTGAGAATGGCGGAATACCGCTAATAGCAATCGTTCCAATGGCCATTGTTAAAAATGTAATTGGTAATGCTTTTTTCAAGCCACCCATTTTACGCATATCTTGTTCGCCGCCCATAGCGTGAATAACAGAACCAGCACCTAAGAATAATAAGGCTTTAAAAAATGCATGTGTTGTTACATGAAACACCGATGAGCTATAAGCACCAACACCTAAGCCCAAAAACATTAATCCTAATTGAGATACGGTTGAATATGCTAATACTTTTTTAATATCGTTTTGAAATAAACCAATGGTTGCTGCAAATAAAGCGGTTGTAACACCAACAATAGCAACTACTTCGGAGGCAACATCAGACATCGAATAAAATACATTTGAACGAACAATCATATAAATACCTGCTGTTACCATCGTTGCAGCATGGATTAAAGCAGATACAGGAGTTGGTCCAGCCATCGCATCTGGCAACCAAGTATATAATGGTAACTGTGCCGATTTACCCATTGCCCCTACAAATAGTAATAAAGCGATTGCTGTAATTGTTCCTTGACTTCCATTTGATGCGCTTGAAAAAACATCGCCATAAGTAATGCTACCAAACGTTACAAAAATTAAAATGATGCCTAATAAAAATCCTAAGTCACCAATACGATTCATGATGAAGGCTTTTTTAGCCGCATTATTATAAGCCGTGTTTTTAAACCAAAAGCCGATTAATAAGTAAGAACATAATCCTACACCTTCCCAACCAACAAACATAATTAGGTAGTTGTTGCCTAACACTAGCAACAACATGAAGAACACAAATAAATTTAAGTACGTGAAGAATCTTGAAAACCCTTCGTCGTGGTGCATATAGCCAATTGAATAAATGTGAATTAAAAAACCAATGCCTGTAATGATTAATAAAAACCATGATGATAAAGGGTCTACTAAAAACTCGAAAGGAATTTTTAACGTATCGGAATTGATCCACGAGAAGATAGCAACCGTTTGAGAACTTGTTTCAGGATGTTCTAATAAATTAAAGAAAATTAATAATGAAACAATGAACGACGCTAATACTGCTAAACTGGCAATAGTGCCCGATAGGCCTTTGCTGATTTTTTTGCCAAAAAATCCATTTATTAAAAATCCTAGTAAAGGAAATAAAGGGATGAGTGCTACTAATTTTATCATATTATCTTTCTATGTTATGTTCGTTATCTTTTATAATTTGTTCCACTTCTATTTTTAAATCAATTAACTGAGTATTTATAATTTGCCATATTTGGTCATCTTCTAACTTTTGATATTCGTGTACTATTCTGTTTCTTAATGCAATTATAGCGCTTTCACTACTTAAATGTATGTCGCAATTTTTAGAAAGTCTATTTGTTGCCTCCCCAATAATTGTCAATTTTCTTTCTACCGCACTCGAAAACATTGAATTAGTTTTATAATCTGCGTAAGTTTTATTTTCAGAATATTTTTCTATTTCACAACAGGCCATGTAAATCTCCTCTAAATATTGCAATACTTTAAGCTGCATATAATAACTGTTTTGTTAAATCAAGTTCCATTTTAAAAAATCTATTTCTTATTGCTTCTTCTGATATTAAATCTACATGTCTTTTAAGCGTGTTTTCTAAAGCAAAAGTAAAATCCCAAGAATTTTTCCCATATATTAATGGATCATTTAAAAGCCCTCTATCAAATACTACCGAAAAATCAACATCACTATCTTCTCTAAAATCATTGCGCAATGCGGAACCAAACACGTATAATGTTTTTACATGATGTTTTTTACAAAGCTCGATAAGCGCGTGTTTATGTTGTTCTATGATGGTCATTCTTACTCTTTTAATCTGTTTAATACATCAATATCAACGGTTTTGAAATTACGATATACCATTGCTAAAATAGCTAAGCCTACTGCGACCTCAGCAGCTGCAACCGCCATAATAAAGAATACAAATACTTGTCCTGACGCATCGTTATGCAAGGTTGAAAATGCTACCAACAATAAGTTGACTGCATTAAGCATTAATTCAATGCACATAAAAACAATAATTGCATTTCTACGAGCCATTACGCCAACTA
>JAYVDU010000088.1:0-6431 GCA_043749245.1 Bacteroidota bacterium
CGTTTACGTAATAATTCTTCCACAGCAAACACCATCATATCTGATGTTGCTTTTCCTGGCTCTTTTAAGATGCGTCGTTCTTTAATGCCAGTGCGAGAAGTAATCCATTCATCATTTGTATCTACAAACTTGGCAAGTTCATCATTTGTCATTACAAAATCGGGAACATAGCCTCCAACGGCTGTAATTGCAGCTTTTATCATTATTGAAATACAGTTTTTATTTTTTCGATTAAATTGGCTTCTACTATATCCTTGCTTAACACCATTAAATTTTTAAAAGCTAAGGCACTGGATTTACCATGCGCAATCATCACGTTTGAATTAACTCCTAAGATGGGCGTTCCGCCATATAATTCGTAATTAAATTTTTCAAAATACTCATCAGTGATATTGCGTCTTTTTGACATCGAATAAAAAGCTTCGGCCGTTTTTAATAATACATTGCCTGTAAAACCCTCGCAAACAATAACATCAGCTTTATCTTCAAAAACTTCTAAACCCTCTACATTACCAATAAAATTAAAGTCTTTGGTATCTTTCATTAAAGAATAAGTGGCCTGAGCTACTAAATTTCCTTTTTCGGGCTCTTCACCAATGTTTAATAATCCCACTTTTGGATTATCCACTTTATATACTTCTTTGGCAAAAATAGAACCTAGTATTGCAAATTGATATAAAACATCAGGCTTACAATCTGCATTCGTACCAACATCCAATAACACTGTAAACCCACCATTTATTTTTGGTAAAATAGATGTAATGCAAGGTCTTATAACACCAGAAATAGCTTTTACCGAAAACATAGCGCCTACCAACATAGCACCTGTATTACCAGCACTTGCAAAGCATTGCAATTCATTTTCTTTTAATAATTTAAATCCAACAGCAATAGAACTATTTGGTTTTTGAGCAATTGCTTTTGTAGGATGCTCGCCCATTTGTATCACCTCGGTTGTGTGAACGTAATCAAATGTATCTTCTGCAATGCCTTGTTCTTTGATGTATACTTTTGCTTGTTCGCTATCTCCAATCAAAACAATCCTCACATGTTTAGGCAAAGATTCAAGAGCCATAATAGCACCCTCTAAACAGTTTTTT
Organism: Bacteroidota bacterium; assembly: GCA_043749245.1. Taxonomy (GTDB): domain Bacteria; phylum Bacteroidota; class Bacteroidia; order B-17B0; family Aurantibacillaceae; genus UBA4416. The sequence continues at coordinate 1,101 of JAYVDU010000088.1, forward strand.
GGAGCATAATCTCCACCCATTATATCTAATCCGATTTTCATACGTTATTTATCAAATTCAATCATCTAAACAACAAAATATTGCGTAAAAATACAATATATTAAGTCTAAAGTTATGAACCCCTGTAGGGTGATACAAGTTGTTTTTAATTTCAACCTTGCATTAAAACTTAAAATAACTCAAAACTATAAAACCACGTAAACACTATGTTTTTCTGAGTGTTTACGTGGTTTAAATTATTTTAATTAGAATTAATTTTATAACATATTCTATAATAAATCATTCGCTAAATTAGCTAATTCACTACGCTCTCCTTTTTCTAAAGTGATATGAGCATACAACGGCTGACCTTTTACTTTCTCTATCAAATAACTTAAACCGTTACTTTGAGCATCTAAATAAGGCGTATCAATTTGATAAATATCGCCTGTGAAAATAATTTTAGTATTTTCTCCGGCGCGAGAAATAATTGTTTTTACTTCATGTGGTGTTAAATTTTGTGCCTCATCTACAATAAAAAACATATTACTTAAACTACGCCCACGGATAAAAGCTAAAGGACAAATCACAATTTTTTCGTGCTCGATCATTTCATTGATTTGTTTTAACTCTTTATCTTTTTCAGAAAACTGACTTTTGATAAATTTCAAATTGTCCCATAATGGCTCCATATAAGGGTTTAGCTTCGATGTAATATCTCCCGGTAAATACCCAATGTCTTTATTACTTAAAGGAACAATAGGACGGGCAATATAAATTTGATGATAATCGCGACGTTGTTCCAACGCTCCCGCTAATGACAATAAGGTTTTACCAGTACCTGCCACGCCTTGTATACTTACCAAACGTATTGCAGGATTCATAATCGCATCCAGAGCAAAGCTTTGTTCTGCATTTTTAGGAATAATACCAAACGCCGATGTTTTAGTAACACGTTGCATGGTTTTATTACTTTGCTGATAGCGGCCTAACACGGATGCATTATTGTTTTTAATAACGAAATAATGATTAGCCAAAGGTTCATCTTTTTTAACGACGTCTTTTAAAGCACATGCGCCTTTTTCGTAGATGGTATTGATTATAGCCGGGTTCACCGAATCTACAACCGAACGACCAGTGTATAATTCGTCAATCGTTAGTATTTTTCCCGTAGTATAATCTTCGGCGTGAACATTCAATGATTTAGCCTTAATGCGAAGATTGATATCTTTCGTTACTAGCACCACTTTTTTAGTTGGATTCATTTCAGCGGTATAAATCGCTGTATTTAAAATTTTATGATCTGCTTTTTTTTCTCCAAAAATTTTCTCTGCGTCTAATTTTGCAGATGTATGCATTTCAATTTTAAAACGCCCGTGTGACTTGCCATTTATAGGCGTCCAATCTTGTAAGGAATTATTTCCAGACATGATATCTACGTATCTTGTAAACTCGCGTGCAGAAAAGTTTTTCGTATCATTTCCTTTTTTGAAATTATCCAGCTCTTCTAAAACAGTGATTGGAATTACCACATCATGTTCTTGAAAATTTTTAATTGCTGTATGATCGTAAATAATAACTGAGGTATCTAAAACAAATATTTTTTGTTCAGTACTTTTTGCAGGAGTTTTCTTTGCCATATAGATTGGATTAATAATTATATAAATTTATTTTTTAACCTTGATTTTAAATTCACTTCAATTTTAAATAATAAACAAAGCAGTGTTTATACTGATTAACAATTTGCTTATAATTGTTTACTTGATAGTAATACTGCTCTTTTTAAAATAAGTTACAAATCTTTAACCAATTAATATATCATCAATTAATTAACCAATAAATACTCTTACTAAAAATCATTTAAAATTTATACTTTCGTAGCATGTTTACAATTGATACACACACTCATATTATACCAAAACATATTCCTGATTTTACAAAAAAATTTGGATACGGAAATTTCATACAATTAGATCATCATACTCAGGGTAAGGCTTGGATGATGCAAGGAAACAAGCGCTTTAGAGAGATTGAAGAAAATTGTTGGAATGCAGAGGTACGCATCAAACAAATGAAAGAACATCAAGCGGATATGCAAGTGATATGTACTATTCCAGTGATGTTCAGTTATGACGCTAAACCAAAAGATTGTTTAGAAATAGCGCAATTTTTAAACGATGATATTGCACAAACCGTAAACAACCATCCTGATAAATTTATTGGTTTAGCAACCGTTCCAATGCAAGACACAGCGCTAGCTTTACAAGAATTAGAACGCGCTATGAGCCTAGGTTTTAAAGGCGTTCAAATTGGCAGTAACATTAATAATGTTAATTTAGGCGAGCCACAGTTTCATGATTTTTGGGCAACTTGCGAAAAAACAAATGCCGCTATTTTAGTTCATCCATGGCAGATGATGGGGCAAGAGCACATGACTAAATATTGGTTGCCTTGGTTAGTTGGCATGCCAGCCGAAATCAGCAGAGCCATTTGTAGTATGACTTTTGGCGGTGTGTTTGAAAAATTTCCTAATCTAAAAGTATGTTTTGCGCATGGAGGAGGTTCGTTTTTGCCTACCATTAGCCGTATAGAACATGGATGGGATTGCCGGCCAGACTTAGTAGCAATAGATAATGAATTTAATCCAAAAAAATATTTAGGTAAATTTTGGGTCGATTCACATGTGTGCGATCATAAAATGTTGCAATACATTATTGATTTAGTAGGTGCTGATAAAGTGGTGCAAGGCTCCGATTATCCATTTCCTTTGGGGGAAGCAGTGCCTGGCGCTTTAGTACGAGACGCCCCATTATCTGCTAATACCAAAAAAATAATTATGGGGGATGCCGCTAAAGCGTGGTTATCTTTATAAATATAACAATCAATAATTTTTTAATTACATATTTCATAAAAATAAAAAAATGCCTTTTTTATCCAATCACCAACTCAAATTATTAACTTCTGCTGAAGGCAAAACATTAAAAAAAGTACTTATTTATTTTTGGGTAAATAAACTGCAACCTTCCGAATCTGTTGAATTAATTGATAATGTAGAGCTTCACTTTACAGATGATACAACTTTAGTAATTACTTGCAACGACGAAAGTTCGGGCATTAACATCATTGATGATTTTAATTTCGAAGAAGAAAAAGCGACGCTTAAAACAGAGTTTGGTGATAAAATCCGAATGATCCCTATTGATGCATCTACCACTAAAATGTGGGTAGATGTTATTGGAGAAACAATCGAATCAATCGATTTGAGTAAAGAAGGCGACGGGTTTTTAGATGATGCGCTTATTCTTAATTTCGGAATCGAAAAGCGCACCATTGGTATTAGCCCGTCTGACGGCTTAATTATTGATTATTGGGAAGACTAATCAAATAACTATAACTTTATTTACCTCTTTGCCAATTTAATGGTTTGTTGCAAACCACCTTCCATTGTTAGTTTGCATGTATATAAACCAGCCGCTAAATCATTTACTAAAATAGTTTCTCGTGGTGAATTTGTAATCACACGTTTTATTACTCTACCTGCAAAATCTATTATCTCGATTACGTTAATTGAAACATCTGATTTAATGTTAACCTCATCGGTAGCAGGGTTTGGATAGAAATCAATCCTGATTGTTTTAGTGATTTCTGTAATCCCATTACAAACTACAACCTCTTGTGTTTCGGTATGTGAAGACGAACAACCATTACTGCCAGTAATACTATAAGTGATAGAATACATTCCTGCTCCAATAGATGGATCAAAAGTATTACCTGTTACACTCGCTCCATTAAACGTTCCGCCTGTAGGCGTTGCTGTTAATGTAAAAATTGGGCCATTTGAACACAATATAGATTTTAATGAAAACTCGATGATAGGCAATGCTTTCACAGCTACCTGATGGGTTTGAGTAGCACCACAAGTGCCGTTAAATGCAGTTACCGAATAAACAGTTGTGATGGTTGGTGTAACAGAAGTAATTGCCGTTGTTGCTCCCGAACTCCAGCTATAGGAAGTTGCGCCAGATGCAACAACCGACATTGCGGCGCTTTGTCCTTTGCAAATAGAATCTGTTCCGGTAACTGATAATGTTGGCGTTTGAATAACAGTTATGGCTAATGAAGCAGAATCCTTACAGCCATTGGCAGTAGTTCCAACTACACTAATCGTTGTTGAACCAGTAGCAGAAATAGTATTTGTATTCGCTGTAGCTCCATCATTCCATAAATAATATGTAGAACCACTCGCTGTATAAATTGATGATGAAGTTGAGCATGCTACTGAATTACCAGTAATAGATACCAATCCGGCAGAGTATGTATTTACACTTACCGTTTTTGTTTGACTACAACCTGTGATTGTATTAGTCCCTGTTACCGTTAATGTTGATAATCCTGTTGTTGTAAACGTATTAACATTTGTGCTTATTCCATTACTCCAATTATAAGTATCTGCTCCAGATGCGGTGAGTGATAGTGTTTTTCCTGGGCAAGCGATGGTAGTACCCGTGATTGAAATCGTTGGACTTGGACTAACATTTAATGTAAACGTTTTTTGGGTAAAACAACTATTCGTATATGTTGCTGTCACAGTAAAAATAGTTGTTGCTGGAGAAGAAACAAGATGTGTATTACCCATAAACCCATCGCTCCATAAATATAAGTTTCCATTTCCAGTAACATTTAATGTGACTGTCTGATTAGGGCATATAGCAACTGTTGATCCTGCAACGGTAAGTGTTGGCGAATTAATCACGGTCATCGTATATTGATCTGATGAACTGCAACCATTATTTGTAGCAATTACCGAATATACTGTTGTCACACTTGGCGTGATCACAATACTTGATGTTATAACGCCTGTGTTCCAAACGTAAGATTGTCCGCCGGTGGCAGTTAATAATTCTTGTGTGTTATCACACATACTGCTATTTCCTCCAATCACAACTGTAGGAGTAGCATTTACTGTAATAGCTAATGTTAAGGTAGGCGACGTTGAACAGGTATTTTGAGCATACACACTTAAAATACCACTCGTTGCACCGCTCATATAATTTATACTTATACTATTTGATGTTGTAGGAACAATCGAATTACTTAAAGAACTATTCATGCCTGAGTATGCCCAATTATACGAACTGACATTACTTTGTGGATTTACAGCATAAACTAATCCTGTTTGACCTGAACAAACAGACGTTGTTGATATTGAAAAACCACTTATTGCTGAAGGAGCTGGCGTTGTTGTAACCATTGCCACCATTGTGTCTCTGCAGTTCAATGCGTCCTTTACTACTAGCGTATATGAGCCCGCAGTTAACCCCGTTGCAAGCGCTAAATCATTGAAAGGCCCTA
>JAYVDU010000089.1:0-1847 GCA_043749245.1 Bacteroidota bacterium
TCTTTCTCCTAAACTACTGGGCCTTTTGAGAATTTACTTCACTACATACAAACCGAAGCTTTGGCTTTTTGAAGGACAAACTGGAGCGCAATACTCAACGCGAAGTATTCAAGCAATTATGCGAGAAGCCACTTTAAAGACTGGAATAAAGAAGAAGATTAGTGTTCACACCTTAAGGCATAGCTTTGCTACTCATTTACTTGAAAATGGCACAGATTTAAGATACATACAAAGCCTATTGGGCCACGAGAGTAGCAAAACGACCGAGATATATACTCACATAACAACTAAGGGCTTCGATCAAATAATGAGTCCATTAGATAAATTGGTTATATTTTAAATATTATGCTAAATTTATAGTATTTAAATTAGATGCAACTCAGTAAATGAAACAACAGAAAAATAGCACTTACATTTTTTTAAACGAAATACTAAAGACACATTCACCTTCGACTAATCTGGATATATACTCAACTAGTTGCGTATATATCTCAAAAAGACCAGTAATACGCAACTAGTTGCGTATACACAGGTGTTAGTGGCAAGGCCGACAAAAAACACAATGACAATGCTAATAATCATACTAATTTTGGTGACAATTGGAATAATTGTTTACAAAAAAAATAAAGGGAAAATTAATATAACATCGAACAAATTCAATTTTCTTTCAGAAGTGAAAGAATTTAAAGTGGATTATGATTCCCATACTAAATATTTTCTTAAAAATAAAATAGGATATTTTAGTTTCGCTAAAAATAAAGAGGAAGCAAATTTCATATCTAAACTTGTAGCTCCAAATGGAGAACTTAATCGTTTGACTGAATTTCGAAATATTGTTCTTTCAAAAATACCTGATTACGACATTGATATTTTGGAAAAAGAATTTCATTCCTTTTATGGCATGGCTCAATGTTATCAGTCCTGGAAAGACGCTCAGCAAGACAAAGAGCTTTTTCCTTACTTAAAATATGACGCCGTGACTGACGGGGAAACATGCCCGACTTGTAAAAAACTTAACAATATTATAAGACCAATAGATGATCCGTTTTGGGACGTTTATTTTCCCCCAAACTGTGAATCCTGTAGGTGCATGGTTCAAAAACTTGACAAATATGATAAAGTTAGACAGACAGATTTATCTAAGAAACAATTAATATTACCCATAGACAAATACGCTTTAAACGTAGGTAAGCACGAATTAAAATTATCGTTTGAATTAAAGCAAGCAATTGAAAATTACTCGCCTCAACAAATTGAAAGGACAGCCTTCCAATCGTTGGAGACAATTCATATAATAGGTTCTTCTAAAAGCATTGACACAATAATAGGGCGCTACACCTTTCTCATTTCAATTTATAATTTCCTTATTAAATCCAAAAGCAATCCACGTTACATTACCGATATTCAATATTCATTGGACAAATACAAACAAATGTATTATGACAAAATTCCGACAGAAACTGAAATCCATTTGATAGTTAAACCCAATGACTCAGACCTTCAAGAATTTTACTGTACTTCACTCGTTATCTGTTGTAAGGTTAACAGCGTAAATACCACAGAAGAAATTAGTAAATTGAAAAGAGAAGATGCGAAAATTCGACGTACCGAAAAATTTAAAGAGCTATTACAGACAACTAAGGACGAACTAAAAAAGCATTGTTCCTCGACTTCTTCTTATTCCGACGCATTAAATATTATAGAGAAATTAGAGAGCGAACTAAGGACAACAAAACGGTTGACATAAGCCCAGCCACTAACACACGGTTTGCCTCAGCCTCGCAGAAGTACAAGCATTTGCAAAAGCGGTAGAAAGTTTTTTATTTTTTCTTTGCAAATGGCAATAA
>JAYVDU010000090.1:0-6410 GCA_043749245.1 Bacteroidota bacterium
TTAGCCCATTGGTTAATTAACAAAGGTAAATCACGGTAAGATTGTATCCAACCTTTGTAAGTATTCCAAATAATTGCTTCACTTGTAGGGCGAACAATAAGCTCTTCTTCAAGCTTTGCATCCGGATCTACAATTAATTTTCCTTTATTGTTGGGATCTGTTTTTAAACGATAGTGGGTAACAATAGCGCACTCCTTGGCAAAACCTTCTGCATTTTTTTCTTCCGCTTCAAATAAACTTTTAGGAATAAATAAAGGAAAATAGGCATTTACGTGTCCAGTATCCTTAAACATTTTATCTAAAGTTTGTTGCATCATCTCCCAAATAGCGTAGCCACTGGGTTTTATAACCATACAACCTCTTACTGCTGAGTGATCAGCTAAATCGGCTTTTATTACTAAATCATTATACCACTTACTGTAATCTTCGGCTCGTGTTGTCAATTCCTTACTCATATTTATTAACAAATGTTAAAATAAAATTATTATAAAATTGGTGGAACTTATTTTGTAAATTTACAAATGTATTCCCGTGCAAATTTAAACTTTTATTAGATGTATCAATCATCTCATAATTTAAAAACTAATAACATGAACAAGTTTGTAATAATTTCAGGTCTAGCCATTGTGCTAATGTCATCTTGTGCAACTCAAAAAACAGTTTCGTACAATGATGACATGTATGCAAATCCTACTGAAGATAAAAAAGAAGAAGCTCGTATTGACGCTATTCGAAAGAAACAACAAGACATTGCCGATAAACGTTATGCAGACTCGTTATCGAATGTTAGACTTACACAAAAAGCAAAAGATGACGCTAATCCCGCATACAAAGACAGAGAGTTTAAGTATGATGATTATTACGATTACGAATACGCAACTCGTGTTAAACGTTTTAATAATAACATTAACGGGTTAAGTTATTACGATAATTATTATACAAATTCCTATTGGTACAACAAAAACCCATACAGCTATGGTGTAAGTGTTTATAATGGTTATAGCTGGTGGGGAAATAGTTATAATAATTATAGTTATAATCCTCAAGCAAACTTTTACAATAGCTATGGATGGAATAGTTACCCTAGCTATGGATATAATGGTTACAACCCTTATTGCAATAACAATTCTTATGGTTATAATAATGGTTATAATAACGGTTACGGCAATGGATATAATAACGGATGGAATAATTATCCTTATGGATATGGAAATTCTTATGGATATGGCGGTTATGGCTATAATCCTTATGGATACAGCGGTTACAATCCTTACGGCGGATATTATGGAAATAATTACGGTAATGGTAACAATAATGGTTGGGGCTATTATAATAGTTATGACAACAACAGTCAGTATACTTATGGTCCTCGTGAATCTCATGGAGGAGGCAATGGACATAGAACGTCTGGCGCTGGAATGACATCTAACTCGAACGATAACAATTATTACAACAGGCTTGTGGGTACTGTTAATGAGCATCAAAATAAAGTGGTTAAATTTGAACCTTTACCTCAGGTTAAAGTCACAAATGAAAACAATCCTGTTAGAGTAGATAGCAGAGGTAATGTGATGGAGAACACTAATAACATAAAACCATCCGTTATTTATGACAATAATGGGAATACTAAACCAACACGAGGAAATGAAGGTATACATAAGTCGGAGTCTAATGCTGATGTATACACCACCCCTACTAATTCTAATCCGAACGAAAACACTAATGGTAATAACGGAGTAAGAAATAACAATTCTTATCATCAACAACAACAAAACAACAATACCTACGAGCAGCAGCCTATAAACAATGGTAATAATAACACTATTGATACAAGGCCTACCAGAAATCAATATGAGAATAAGCCAGTTGAAACAAAACCAACTTATCAAGAGCCTATAAGAAATAATAATTATCAGAATAATACGCCTACTCCAAACTACAATAATGGCGGTGGTTCTACACCCAGAAATAGTGGTGGAGACGGTGGCGGTGGCGGCAGACCGAGGTAATTATTAAAAATTTGACTTTATATAAATTATAGAAATCGAATTATTACTTCATTGAAATATAAAACACATTTATGAAAATTTTTAATATCATAACAGCATTTAGCTTGTTATTATCAGCGCAACTATTATCCCAAAATGATATTGATGCGATGCGTTATTCTCAAACTTATTTTGGAGGAACATCCAGAAGTAAGGCTATGGCAGGTTCTTTTGGCGCATTAGGAGCAGATGGTTCTTGTATGGCTATTAATCCCGCGGGTATAGGTTTATACAAAAAAGGTGATATTAATTTATCATTGGGATTAATTTTTAATTCAGTGGATGCTACTCATAATGGAGAAGTAAATAATAATTTGAAAGCTAATATTAACTTTAACGGATTAACCTTAGTAGGAGCCTGGGACAGTAAAACAAATAAAGATAATCATCATGCGTTTGGCTTAGGATGTAATCAAGTAATTAATTTTAGTAATAATACACTGATTGAAGGAATGAGTAATCATAAAAGCATTACTCAAGATATGTTAGCTACGGCAAAAAATGTATCTGTATCTAATTTAGATGGAGGCTTTGCGGGCTTAGGCTACGAAACGTATGTATTAGATACGCTTAATGGCAAGTATTATAGTTTTGTCAATACAAAATATGATTTAAAACAATCGAAAAGTATTCAAACATCAGGCAGGGTAAATGATTGGAATATCAATTATGCTTATGGATATATGGATAAATTATATATAGGAGCAGCCATTGGTATTGAAGCTGTTAATTATACTTATAATTCTGTTTATAGTGAATCTGATGTAAATGATTCAATGCGAATTAAAAAAAATGGAAGCTCTTATAGCACCACTTACAATTACCCAATTAATATATATTCAGATAGCAAAACAGGCATTTTACTTGGAGGCTTTAAAGACTTAAGTTATCAAGAAACCTATAAAACAACTGGTACTGGCTATAATTTAAAACTTGGAGTTATTTATAGAGCTACTGATTTTATGCGTTTAGGCGTAAGTTTTGTTACGCCAACTGTATATAATTTAACGGATACCTATACCTATCATATGAAAACAGAATTTGATAATACAGGATCGTACACTTCTTCATACCCACCTTCCCCTGGTGGCAAGTTTAGTTATAAAATTTATACGCCTCTAAAATTAACAGGAAGTATCGCTTTTTTATACAAAAAAATGGGTGCTGTTAATGTAGATTATGATTTCATTAATTATAGTAATGCGTCATTACAAGATGCCTCATCAAATTCGTTACAAACTTCGCAAGCAACGTTTACGGGGGTTAACGCAACTATTAAAAGCAAATACAGTCAGTCGTCTAATTTAAGAGTTGGGGGCGAGTTAAACATCAAGCCATTGTTTATTCGCTTAGGCTATGCCATGTATGGTAGCCCATTTGGAGATAAATTTAGTGGAGATTTCGTCAAAACATTTTACACAGGTGGCGTAGGATTTAGGAAAGATAAATTTTATGTGGATATTTCATTTACTAAGAGCTTAAGTAGTGAAAGTTACTATATGTATAACCCAAATTATGTGGATAAATCAACTTTAAAAAATTCTGGCACGACTATTGGTATCACTTTAGGCAGTAAGTTTTAGTATAGTTTTGTTCTAGATTAATTGGTTAGAAAGTCTCGGGGTAGTGGCCGAGACTTTCGCTTTTATACCAATCCCTATTATTTCTAAGCCATACTATAAGATTTAGATCATTATTTTTACCTTTAGTAAAAAAAATCGTGCAATTAGAAAAGCCATTATTTGACGAGAAACAATATATGGGGCATAATCGCCTCAGTATTATTTGGCGCACTATCATTACTTTATTTTGCTTTGTTGGGTATTATTGGAGCGAAAACCCGAAACCCGTTCAAGTAGCTGTATTCAGAATCGGACACTATCCTGCTGAAGATATTCCAAACTCAGGTAAAATTTTCTTTTTATTAGGAATGTTTATGTTGATCCTTTCGACAATACTTGTATATGTGTTACATACACGCATTAAAGTTTTTTCAACTTATTTAATTATTGATGGTTTTTGGACAGCTCGTAGAGTTAAAATTAATTTAGACACGATTACTCATATAAGAAAAAGTAAATACAAAAAAAATATTTTCAGACGAGCAGTTTATAATCTCCATAGCAGAGGGATTATCCGGTTTTTTACAAGTGGAAACGAATTTATTGAATTAAAGGATAATACGGGTTTTACATACCGCATAGGCTCTAAAAAAACTTCTGAATTATTTCAGATACTTAAAAACAGATAAAAGAGTTGAAAGCAAATACTTAATTATCTCACTAAATTTAAGTGACCTTTTAATTGAATATATTCGCCACGGGCGTTTTTGTATTCAATTAAATACACATACACTTCGTCCGTTTTACTTGTCCCATTCCAACCTTCAGTATCACTGGTAGTTTCAAACACAGTGGTTCCCCAACGATCAAAAACCTTCACTTTATAATCTGTTTTTTCGACGTACTGTGCTACTGGCAACCAAATATTATTTATCCCTTTTGGAGCGAAGGCATTTGGAACGAATATATGAGCTTCAACATAAGCATCGGCTATATTTGATCGGGCAGAGTCTTTAAATCCATATATATTACCAATACCTTCAACGGCCTCAACGTAATACGAAAACTTTCCTTGATCGCTTACAAATCCCTCTACATTATCCACATAAGTTCTAATTCCATAAAATACATTAGTTATAGGTGTAGGATTAAAAACACCATTAACAGCTCTATAAATATTGTAAGAATACACGTTACCAGACCAATATGAGTAATCATCCCATGTGAGGGTATTATAAAAAATATTTGCATTATCATTACTTACATGAAGTACAATTGTTTTGGATGAATCGCTGAAAACACCAGGATTACCGCAACTGTCTGATAATTGAATTTTATAATAATAATTTTTTTCTGTTGGTTTAACTTCTTTATCTACAAACGTAATAGAGGGAGCAATTGAGTAAGCCTGATATGATAATTGTTTAAAGGTTACTCCACCATCAATAGATTTAAAAATAACGGCACCTTTATAAACCTTAGTATTATCAATGGAATAAGTTACCTCTACTTGATTACTAGCATTAACGCTTACCGAATTAATGTATACATAAGCTGGGCCAGAAGGGGCTTTAGCTAGTATACATGTTTTATTAGACTTTGCAGTTATGGTTTGATTAGCATTTTTTACTCTTATGTAATAACAATAGGTATCTCCAGGGTTTAGGTTTGGATGGGCATACGTTGTACTATTCGATGCACCAATTTTATTAAAGGTTCCGGCATTAATAGAACAGTAAATTTCATACTCAAAAATACCTTGAGGCAAATTGCCGTAAGGAGTCCAGATTAAACTTGCGCTACGCGAACATAAATCGTATGAAGATGATAAGAAAATTGACGTTTGACCTTGACCAAGAATCGTGATATTTTTGCAACTGTCTAAAGCAGCTATACAAAAGGTTTCTGAACCATTTGCGGTATTTGTATATGTATACGCTGTATTATTTCCTCCATTAATAGTATCGCATGCAATCCATAATCCATTGATAAATTTATAAATAACATACCTTGTAGCTCCTGTATTAGCAGCTGATTGCCAACCTAAAGTAGATACTCCACTAGAATTAACCGATACTGAATCTAATAAAGGTAAAAGAGGTGCTTGTCCATCATGATATAATCCCCCATTAATATTAGATTGAGAAATACAACCTTGTGCATCGGATGTTTGAACTTTATAATTATAAAAAATGCTACATACTGATATCGTGTCTTTTAAACTAAGTCCGGAACCTGTATATAGAGTTGTCCATACGTTTGTTGGGTTTTCGCGACTAACGGTAAAAGTCGTTGAAGCAGAAGGTAATAAGGGTGTTCCTGTAGTATTCCAACTCAATGTATTAATTCCGCTTGGAGGCGCATTTAAGTTCATAAAGACAGATTGTAAGGTATTGGAAGCAACAGAAGATAAGGTTCCACCGTTGCTTTTTGTAATAATATAATAGTAGCGAGACTGAGCGCTCGCATTTGCACCTATATGTGTGAACGTGTTTTGAGCATAGGTGTTTACAGTTTGTACCAATGAATAAGTGATACCAGTAGGAGAATAATAAATTTCATAACTCGAAAATGTGTTGGAGGGATCAGGTGGAATTACCCACGTTAAAACAACATTATTTACACTGGCCACTGACGCGCAACGCAGTGATGGTGGGTCGAGTTGAGCATAGGTTTTTAAAGATCCTATGACAGATATAAACATTAAAAAATATAAAATACGTTTACTCAAAAATATAAAATAGTAAGTGATTGTTGCTTAACTACAAAGAAACGAAAATTACAGCAGTTTAGTATGTGA
>JAYVDU010000091.1:0-6401 GCA_043749245.1 Bacteroidota bacterium
AGAATCTGTTGGTTTTTCTGTTATAAGATTTACCAATGAGGAAATATTGCACGATATAGATAGCGTCATTTTAAAAATTAAAACGACTCTCAATGCACAACTACAAGTCCTCCCCCATGGGGAGGATTTAGGTGGGGCTTATCCTTACGAGCATTCAACCATGCCTGGTTGGGCGGGCAGCTCTTGGTACTTCTTACGTTATATGGATTCTCATAATAGTACTGAGTTTGCAAGCAAAAACTTAACGGATTATTGGAAACAAGTTGATTTATATATTGGAGGTAGCGAACATGCCACAGGCCATTTATTGTATGTACGTTTTTGGACTAAATTTTTAAAAGACCTTGGATACATTGCGATTGATGAACCTGCCAAGAAGTTGATCAATCAAGGGATGATACAGGGTAGAAGTAGTTTTGTGTATCGATTGATTTTACATAGTGAATTATCAGTAACCAACCCACAAGTTCTTCAAGATTTTTTTGTTACAAAAAAATATTATGATTTATTGCAGAATAAAACTACAAATGCAGAAGCACAAAAATTTATTAACTCAGAAGCGAAAAAGATTAATCCAAAAATCACTAACGACGTTGAAGTTTTAGGGTTTTCTCCTTTAAATGTTAATGTAAATTTTGTAAGTAATGATATATTAGACAAAGAAGAATTTAAAAAATTTAAGAACGGTGAATATAAAAATGCAATATTTATTACTGAAGAAAACGGAGATTATATTTGCGGACACGAAGTAGAAAAAATGTCTAAATCAAAATACAATGTTGTAACGCCTGATGACATTGCAGAAAAATTTGGTTCAGATACACTTCGTTTATACGAAATGTTTTTAGGCCCCTTGGAACAAAGTAAGCCTTGGAATACCAATGGAATTACGGGTGTTCACGGCTTCTTAAAAAAACTATGGCGTTTGTTTTATCCAGCTGTTCAAAATGACGCTTCGCTTCTCGACTCCGCTCGAAGTGACAAGCCAACTGTGACAGATGCAGAACCAACTAAAGGCGAATTAAAAATATTACATAAAACCATCAAAAAAATTACGGAAGATATTGAACGTTTTTCATTCAATACCTCTATCAGTAATTTTATGATTTGTGTGAATGAATTAACAGATGCAAAGTGTAATAAAAAAGCTATTCTTGAGCCTTTACTAATTTGTTTATCGCCATACGCACCTCACATTGCTGAAGAGTTATGGAAACAACTTGGTCATAGCGAAAGCATTGCAACTGCGCCATTCCCAACCTTTAATGAGGCTTATTTAGTAGATGATTCGGTAAACTATCCTATTTCGTTTAATGGCAAAGTAAAATTTACGCTAGAATTAGCAGCAACCTTAACAAAAGAAGAAGTAGAGGTCATTGCGATGAGCCATGAAAATATGGCTAAATACTTAGAAGGTAAAACTCCTAAAAAAATAATTGTTGTTCATAAGAAGATTGTGAACGTGGTGGTTTAAATTAAATTACGACACTGGTTTATAGCCCTGTAATTTAACGTTACAGGGCTTTTATTTTAAAAAAAAAGGAGTATCTTGAAGTCTTCTAACCGAACTATAAAGATCATGATTTTTGGCAACCTAATAAACCTTGGCGTAAACTCTAAAGTGGAATTTTATCAAAAGCGTGAGGCGAATATGGTTAATTTATTTGGTTGGATTGCACTGATTGGCTCGACTGCGGGCATTTCAACCGTTTTTTTTATACAGGCAAAGTACCCCACCTTTATTGCCATGTTTTCGATATTTACAGCGATGGCTGTTTTGCTTTTGAATTACAAAGGTTATTATGAAATAGCTACTTATCTTTTTGTATTTACCACTAACATTTCTTTATTCGTCATTATACAGCAATACGATACCAATGTAGGGAATTATTTATATTATTTTCCGCTTATCTTTTGTGTTGCCTTGGTTCATAACCCCACTAAATCAAATGCCAATAAGCGAACGCTCGTTCTCTTCGGAATGACTACCGTTAGTTTTTTATCAGCTTGGTTTTTTGATATAGATAGTTTAAAAAACACAACAGTAAACGCTGAGGATAACAGAGTATTAATGGTTTACAATAATTGCTTTACTTTTTTTGTAACAATAATTTTAGTGTATTTGGTGGTAAAGCTTATCAACAGGCAAAACAACGAAGCGTTGGTGCTTTTGAAACAACAACAAGACTCTCAAATCATTATAGCACAATCTCTTAAAGAAAAGGAAACATTGTTAGCTGAAATCCAACATCGTGTAAAAAATAATTTAGCGGTTATTACAGCTTTACTCAATCTTCAAACTGAAAAAGCACCTTGCGAAGTCTCTAAAAATTTAATGATCGAATCTCGTAATCGTGTCATGAGTATTGCTATGGTACACGAGCGATTATACAAAAAAGATAATTTATCAAAAATAAATTTCAAGATTTATTTATCAGAGTTAATACATGAAATTGTGAAAAGCTTTCCGGCTCATAAAAACATCATTGAAATACATGAAGAATTAGATCACATAGAAATGGAACTTACCCGTGCCGTTCCTATTGGATTGATTATTAACGAGGCTGTTACCAATTCTCTAAAACATGCCTTTAACGACACCATAGATAAGCCTATGATTAAAATTAAAATGCAAATTATTTATGATAAGGTTCACATTTCATTTGCAGATAATGGTACAGGTTATTTAGACGTTACTAAGCGAAAAGACACTTCTTTGGGCCTATCGCTGATAGAATCATTGGCCGATCAAATAGATGCAGATCTTATTTTTAGGACCGAAAACGGTGCATCAATACATTTATCGTTTCAGGGCTAAGCGTTAAAAAAAGGCTCTAATTTGAGCTCCACCAATATTAATGATTTTAGTGGTTGGCGATTTTCTTCCGTCGTAGTTAATACTAATTTGTAAGTTGCTCGTTAAGTTGCGCTGATAGCTTATTCCCCAAGTATAATTATAACCAACGCGCAACGCATTGAGCATTTCATAAGCCACAGGTGTGTTTTCTAAACCATTGTATGATATCGAAATAAAATTAGCTTTGCCAGTAATACTCCCTTTATCTAATTTATTAAACTTAAACTCTAGCCCAAAATCATTAAGTGTAGCATACTCTCCACCAACTTCAATGCCGTTGTGTTTAACGTTGTATTTATATATAGCACTAATACGCATGGATGTATTAGGTTGGTAACTTAATTTTTGTTCTAAATCATAATATTCAATAGCGTAATTACGCGTGTTAGCATAGGTAGCTGTGTTTGTTTTTTTGCCAGCAATATTGGTGCTATTTATACTCCATGCGCGTGTTGCATTCCAGCGTATACGCCACTCGTGGGTTGTGTTCCCTCGTGTTTCGAAACCGTTCGTTAATAATTGTTTGGTCAAATTATGCTGAAACGTATAGTCGGTTCCAAACACAGCACCTGTTTGATTAAAAAACACACTCTGCCTTAAGGATGAATTAAGTGCAGTTAATAAAGAATCGTTAAGCCTAACATCAAACGGATTAAACGAAAACAATTCCCCGTTATCGTAAGATTTTTTATCTACTCGATAAACAGATTGCGTTGCAAAACGACTGATGAATTTTAAGGCTTTACCTGAGCTATCTTTTATAAACACGGCAGGACGAAGATTTAACGAAAAACTAAACTGATCGTGTAATACTTTCACGTATTGGTTGGTTGGTGTATAAACCCTTATATACAGAGCCTGATCGGAGAACTGAGCAACTTCAAATTCATTAATCTCTTTTATCCCATTGTTGTTATAATCTTTCCAGGTGTAAGTTCCTTGCCCAGCAGCCACTAATAAATAATAATATTCTTTTTTGTTTTCTAATCCATAACCTGTTTCGTAAAACATACTCGACGTTGCAAATCCTTTTATCAATCGTGGTGAATATTCCACTCGACCTAATAAGGTATTATCAGGTTTTATAAATAAAGGATTAGCATTTTTTAATTCTAATTCTCTATATGTAAAAATTACTGAAAAAGGATGGTTACGTAAACTAGTAATGTTAGCCGAAAACCCAATGTTTTTAGCATAGGTGGAGTCTTTTAAGGTTCCGCTATACGCTTGTTTATCGCGACGTTCTCTGTAAAATACTTTGTACAAATTACCGCTGGTATCTTTATTGGTTATGTTTGCTTCCCATTCCCAAAACTGATAACTGCGCGGCAACAATGTATCTGAAGATGATTTACGGAATAGATTTTTCTCGAAAACATCTAAGTAATTGAATTTGAGTTTGCCCACTGTTTGTCCGAAAGAGGCTTTGTGTCTATAAAATCCACTCATCAAAGAATTGTAATCACTTGTTAAATAGGAGCCGTTATAAGCAACTTCTGTTAATCTGGTATTATAAAAACTTTCCACATTATGTTTTAATCCTTTATAAAAAACACCTTCATTAAAAAAATTGATGCCATACAACAATTTCAATTTATTGTTTTTCTGAACACCAACTTGCGCAAAGCCAACATGCTGATCGTCGTTAATAGTGGCTGTTGTTGGGCGATTCCAGTCTCTCTCAAATTCAATAGCTCTGTATCGCTCTATGGGATTAAAATTATGTTGTATAAATTCGTAACCCACATTATAAATCGCATTCAACGATTGTTTTTTAACCGTATCATTTTTTAATACATGAATATTATTGCTTGCTACTTTCACGCCATAACCATTATCATCATTCGAGTTATAAGGACTAAAGGTATTTTTATCATTTTTTGTATATACTCCTTCTAAATCAACATGATGGTTTTTGTCGAAATCGTAACTGCCGCCAGCTGTTAGCATTTGTTTTTTCTTGGGCGATACTAATGGAATGATAGGCTCATAATTACCTTTAGATACGCCACCTACAGGCGCAACCCACTTATATACTTTACCATTGGCAGTACTCAATACTTGTATGTAATTTCCGGCGCCCTCTCCCACATAACTAAATTTTACACGATACTTTGCACTGTCGGCATTTACACTATATACATATATTCCTTGATATAATGATGACGCTACGATGGTGTCTTTTTTCCAATAAAACACGTCGGTTGTATTAAAGGTGGTAAGCTCTGCGCCACTCGATACGGCTTTAGAAAGCGTATCACCAACGTTATACAAGGTTAGTTTTTGAGCTTCTGTTAGTGTTTGTTGCAGGGTTTTATTTTTATTGTCTTGTTCTCCAAAAAAATTAAAACGCAATTTTAATTTTTGAGCTTCTATTTCTTCACTAAAAAAATACAACGAACGCGAGTAGTTTCGCTCTGCATACTGGAACTCCGCAATAATACGTTTGTCTTTTGTGATGATTTGTCTTGCCGTAAAGGTAATTTCAGACGTATTATAATCGATGATGTAATCATTTTCTTGCCCACGTTGCAATAAACGCCCATCTATATAAATTTTTTCTGTACCCGATAATACAATGATAAATTGCTCATTATCGGCACCACGTAAGCGATAAGGACCCTGATTGTTTTCTGTACCTTGAATAATATTTCGCGCAAATTTTCCTTTACTGACTGCGCCGCTTAATTGTGTTTTAAAGGTGACGGTTTTTTTATTAATAGTATCGCTGTAAACGTTTGATAAATAAGCTCCTTGCGAACGTTTGTAAAAATTCATAAAATAACTATTTGGACGCTGCAACTGAAAATCACCTACAATTAATTTGGTATTTTGATTCGATAATTGAACAAACACTTTATCAAACTCTTGCAGTTGTGCGGTTGTTCCATCCGCCTGAAATGGAATGTTATCATCCGTTGCCGCTAATAATAAACTCACTTCCTGTGTTAGCTTTCCACTCACTTGTAAATTTAAACTGGAGTTTACAACTACATCCTGATTATTACCAAAGCTAATACCTCTGCTAATACTACCATTTTTACTAAGTCCATCCGACACAAACGATTCGGTATTTGTCGTCTTTCCGTCAAAGCTTATACTGTATGGGTTTACAGGCAATGATAAATCTTTGCTAAGTATTGATGTGTTTTTATGCGCATACGTTTTTTCGAAATTATAAGGGAACGTTTTATAAGCTACAATGAGCGTGTCATTTGTTTTAGTCTTAAAAATAAGTGCTTTTAGCTTATAGTTTATTTTGTAAACCGAAGTATCAATGGGACTTCTCTTTAGTCGGAGTTGAACAGATCCCGGGATTAAACTCAGGCTATCCAAAAAAACAGTATCGCGATTAGCTATAAATTTTTTTTGTTTTAAATTCGTTTGTGCCTTTGCCTGAAATAAGATTCCACACAACATTACAACCATATATAAAATCCTGATATGCACCGCAATATATAACGATTTATAAAGATATAAATTGTATGCTTAAACCGTTATAAATTTCAGTTTTTGGGCGTGTCCCCGCTAAAGAGGCAGGCGG
>JAYVDU010000092.1:0-6400 GCA_043749245.1 Bacteroidota bacterium
GATTTATTTACCAATTACAGACGGTTTTGAATTTATAGATATGTTCCGTTCATTAGATTTACATAAAAAGCATGGTGAAATTTGTTTACTCTCTGCTTCCCTTGACCCTTTACATAAACACAAATCCGCAGAAAAAAATGTAAGATTTATTGAAAAACCTTTAACTATTCAACGTATTTTATCACGATAAATAACTAACTATCTATAAATGAAGATAAAACAAACTACACTACTTGCTTTTGAAATCAAGCAATTTTTGAAAAACCAAGTACTAATACCTATTTTTTATATGAAATAACCATTGTAATTTTCACAAAAAATAACCGTCATTTAATATTAACCCGTTAAACCAATGAATATTTTTAGTAATATTGGTTTGAGTAAAACAAAAATATAATACGAAACAGATATACATCACATTAATACATATATATAATAAACATATAGTTTGTTTGTATTCGGATAATCCTCATTAAAACTCCTCATTTTGAAAAATCAACCGATGAAAACTGCAAACGTTCGCAAGGACGTAGGCGTTTTTATTTGGTTGATGGGACTGAGGTGTTCCTGATGATTAAGTAATTATGTTTACGTCCGATTTATTTTCAATAATATAAGGACGGTAAAAATTACCACTTATAAAAATAACTGAACCAGTTATACTCCTTATGTTACCAGATAAAAAGTCAATAGTTAGTTTCAATTCTTTATTGACTAACATTGATTAACAAATGAAATTAAAAAGTAAAAAAATAAACCACTATTGACTTTAAGTCAATAGTTTTAGAACAGATGATTGAAAATCATCTTGCTAGACGTAACCAAGCGTAGCTAAGTATTGATAGACGTATCACGCAATTAACATTTGTAGAACCTAAAGGTGATGCACTAAAGTACATAGTTTTAACTATAAATGAGACCAATAAATAATAACTAAAATCAACTAACATGAAAAGAATCAAACTATTACTGCTCATTACCTGTGCGCTCTGCGTGTGGCAAATGAAGGCACAAATTGCTCCGCCAACATCATACATTACCCTACCAAACAATAGTTCGAGTCAGAGTAATATTACCTTGACTAATTTTGAGCAATGGTTTCAAATTACGACTGATAGTGTAAATATGGCAGTGCAGATAAAATTGCAAGAACAAGGCATTGTTTATGGTTTAAGTAAAGTTGAACTGTTTAGAGATGGAGGCGCTGGGTTAATTCAAATAGAATTTACCGATACACTCCGAACAGATAGTTCTATGTGGGTAGGAACAACTCACTTAAATCCTCCATCTACAATTTATTTACGAATAACTAGTTTGTCAAAAACATGCAGTAGTTGTATCAATACAAAGTTTCCAATTATTTCATTATATGCTCATGCACTATCATCAGGATGTAATACTTACGTTCAACCTCCTTGTGAATTTGTTAAAGACGGTTCTTTTGAATTTGCTACTTTACCATGTGGCGCAATACCTAATCCCAATATTGGTCCATGTAATAATAATCCATATACAGGATTTGCTAATTGTTTTTGGACATTGCCTGTAGCAAATACTTTTGTAAACTGTTCAGGTTTAGGAAGTATTGCAAGTTTAGGTACAAGTGATTATTATTACGGATGTAGTAGTACGGTTGGAGCGCATACAGGACTTGGTTTTAGTGGTGCTTTTTTTTATTCACAAACAAGTCCAACATCAACAACATACGCTGAGCGAGATTATCGGGAATACATTACAGAAACATTAAATACACCATTGATTACTAATGTAACTTATAGCATTAGTATATGGGTAAAACGAAACCCTAGCTATTCTTTTGCTACTTCAAATATTCAACTAGCATTAAGTAATAGTATTTATACTCAAAATAGTTACAATAACATCCTTAGTCCTGCCGGTCAGTTAATTAATATGACTTCAGGCATAGTAACATCTACATCTTGGGCTCAATTAACCGCTACGTTTGTAGCAAATTCAAATTATTCCAATGCTACCATTGGTAATTTTATTCCAGTTGGAAGTTCAAATGTCTCAAATCAAAACCCTTCCCAAAATATCACTACGTATAGAGCGGCTTATTATTATATTGATGATATTTCAATCGGTGCTGTTAGTGCATTTAGTGTTGCTTCTCAAAGTCTTAGTTTATGTCAAAACACATCCCATACCGTAACACTTAGCGTAAGTCCTCCAACTGCAGGTGTTACTTATAGTTGGTCATCAACGCCTACGACTTCTTCATTAAGTACTCAAACAGGTTCTGCGGTTGTTGTTAGTCCAACAGTAACTACAACGTATACAATTTCCAACGGCTTAGGTTGTGCTAATACGACCACTGCTCAGGTGTGCCGTGAAACAATAATAGTTGTAGGTTATTGTATGTTGTATAAAAGATGGTAGTAGGTCTGCCAGTGTCGCTGTGCAAGCGGAGGCACTAAACCACCTCTCGGTGCTAAAGGAGTAATTCGATGGTATTGAACGGAAAGAGGAAAAGGCTATATTAAAATAGTCAGGTAGGAATAAGAGAGTTGAATGCAAATGAACCATTGATGAAGTGATGAGATGTCGAACATATTGTCAAAAGTTAGCAATCTGAGCTGCTAATGAAAAGCTATAACGGTTACTTGCGTATTGGTTATAGGGCAATCGTCATAAAGATGGCAAGACTCTTATTTAGGCTTTTATATGGAACTCGGGAAGTCCTTACTAAATGAAAAGTGAAATGCACAAGTAGGAAATACCTATGAGGCAAAATAGCGATGATGGTAAGGATGGCGGACTAACTCGTAGTAGTGATGAAGCTTTTGTAATGAAAGTGGAGCAAAGGGGTTAGCTAATTTATTAAAACTATTTGCCAACCCGAAAGGGGAGGAGCAAGAGGTGGAAAATAAGTTAGAAGAGCCGTATGAATTGAGAGGTTCACGTACGGTTCCGTGAGAGGCTTAGGGTGAAATTCCCTTTGCCTACTCGACTAACCAAAAAAAACAATGTGTTTATAAAAGGTTTTGGTTTGGTGTTTTAGTTTTTGTGAACTGTATCGTCAAAATTTATTAAACCCGACAGGGTAGATAAAAAAAACTTTAGGTTTTTAATTTAATTATTGCTTTTTCGTCATTGCAAATGTTCCTTTAGTAAACAATGATGAAAAAGACCTTGAAGGTTTTTAAAACCTTCAAAGTTTGCATTTATCATAATCTAATCTTTACATTTTAATTGTTGTATTAAAGCCCTTTGCTAATAAAACATTCATGATTTAATCTAAAAAAGCTATTCATAAAGTCGTTTTTTTTACTATATTTGCCCGAATTTTAATACCGAAAATTCAACCAAATGGCTTCATCATTTTTAGAGAACAAATTTGTTCCAGAAGGATTAACTTACGACGACGTTTTATTAGTGCCTGCATACTCCGAAGTATTACCTCGTGAGGTAAGCATTGCAAGTAGTTTCACCAAAAATATCAAAATAAATTCACCTATCGTTTCTGCAGCAATGGATACCGTTACCGAGTATCAAATGGCTATTACTATGGCTCAAGAGGGTGGTATTGGTGTGTTACATAAAAATATGACTATCGAAGACCAAGCTCGTCATGTGCGTAAAGTAAAACGTAGCGAAAGTGGAATGATAGTAGATCCCTTAACGGTACTTCAAACAGCTACTATCAGTGATGTGTTGGATATTATGGCCGAACATAAAATTGGTGGTGTACCAGTGGTTGATGTTAACAAAACTTTTGTAGGTATTGTTACCAATAGAGATTTACGTTTCGAGAAAAATTTAAAAAAATTAATTAAAGAAGTGATGACTCCTGCAAATAAGTCTATCACAGCTTCTCAAGGCGTTACGCTTAAACAGGCTGAAGACATATTACAAGATCATAAAATTGAAAAATTACCTATTTTAGATAAAAACAAAAAATTAATAGGATTAATTACTTACAAAGATATTATCAAAATTAAAGTGCGTCCTAATGCCGCTAAAGATGAGTTAGGTCGATTAAGAGTAGCTGCTGCTGTTGGTGTTACTCACGACACGATGTTGCGCGTAGATGCTTTAGTAGCAGCTGGTGTAGATGCTATCATTATTGATACAGCCCACGGGCACTCTAAAGGAGTTATTAATATGCTGAAAGAAGTTAAAAAGAAATACAAAAAATTAGATGTCATCGTTGGTAATATTGCTACCGGCGATGCGGCTTTAGCGTTAATGAAGGCTGGAGCAGATGGTGTAAAAGTAGGTATCGGTCCTGGTTCAATTTGTACAACCCGTATCATTGCAGGTGTTGGAGTTCCTCAGTTATCAGCTATTATGAACGTTGCCGAAGCATTAAAAGGTCGTTTACCAATTATTGCCGATGGTGGCATTCGTTTCACAGGTGATATTGTAAAAGCCATTGCTGCAGGCGCAAGCACGGTGATGATGGGTGGTATGTTTGCAGGTGTAGAAGAGAGTCCGGGTGAAACGATTATTTTTGAAGGTCGACAATTTAAAGCATATCGTGGTATGGGTTCTTTGGAGGCTATGCAAAAAGGATCAAAAGATCGTTATTTTCAAGATGCCGAAGACGATATAAAAAAATTAGTACCAGAAGGCATTAGCGGACGCGTACCTTTTAAAGGACATTTAGCAGATGTGATGTATCAATTGATTGGTGGCCTAAGAGCGGGTATGGGCTACTGTGGTGCTAAAAACATTAACGATTTACAACAAGCCAAATTTACTAAAATAACCACCGCAGGTATTAAAGAAAGTCACCCGCATGATGTTGTTATTACAAGAGAATCGCCGAATTACACTAGATAAGAGACGGAAGGGACAAGAGAGACTGAAAAGACAGAAGAGATAAAAGGGGACAAAGGAGATAAATAAAGATAGTATGTTGAAATCTCTTTAATCCCTTAAGTCCAAAAAGTCTTTTTAATCTAAATAAAATATTAAAAACAAAACAGCAAAAAGAAAATGATATTACCAATAGTTGTTTACGGCGACCCGGTTTTAAGAAAAAAGTGTGTGGAAATAGAAAAAACGCACCCAAACTTAGAGCAAATAATTAAAGATATGTACGAAACGATGTACGACGCTAACGGTGTAGGTATTGCAGCCCCACAGATTGGAAAACCCATTCGTTTGTTTTTAGTAGATGCTTCTCCCTTTGCAGAAGTTGATGAAGACGAAGAACCCGAATTTAGCGAAGCTGAAATGAAAGAAATGAATGGATTTAAAAGAACATTCATTAACGCACGTATTATTGAGGAAGTGGGAGTGGAATGGAAGTTTAACGAAGGTTGTTTAAGTATTCCAAAAATTAGAGAAGATGTATTACGTAAGCCTGATGTTACCATTGAGTATTACGATGAGAAATTTAAAAAACATACCGAAACCTTTACAGGAGTTATAGCTCGCGTTATTCAGCACGAATATGATCATATTGAAGGAGTTTTATTTACTGATAAAATTAACCCATTCAAACGTAAATTAATTGCCGGAAAATTAACCGATATCTCTAAAGGTAAATTTAAAGCAGATTATAAAACACGTGTATTTAAACCAAAACGATAAATCAATGATACAATCTAATTATATAAAAAAAACATTTGCTTGTGTTTCAATAGCAATGATACTAACCTCTTGCGGAGGCTCTAAGGATGAGCAAAAAACGGAAGTATTAAAAACAGATACGGTTTTAGTAAATCATGGTAACTGCGCTTCATTTTACCATGATGCCAAAGCCCTGGATAGTGTTTTAATGAAAGAAACGACCGTTAAAAAAGATTTAGCAGAACGTGCGATTAACGCATTTAATACCTACGCATCCGAATGTATGAATGATAGCTTAGCGCCTATTTATTTATTAAAAGCTGGTCAGGTTGCCCAATCAATTGCTAATTATAAGCAATCAGAAGTTTTATTAAGAAAGTGCAGTACAGCTTTTCCTAATTTCAGAAACCGTGGCGCTGCATTATTTTTATTAGCACAATTATTTGACGAATCAACCATATTGAATAACGAAGCAGAAGCCAAAACGATATACGAAGACATCATCAAATCATATCCAAACACCGCTTGGGCGCGTGATGCGAAGGCTTCTATTGCCAACTTAGGTAAAACAGATGAGCAATTAATTCAAGAGTTTTTAAAGAAAAATAAATAAGTTTTTTGTTTTTACTAACGTTTTGTAACTATTTACCTTGCAGATGATTTATAGCAAACATCTTAAAAGTACTGATGTTAATTGATTTTATAGTTATATCAATCATAGTATATAAATAGGGTTTCCTCATAAACTCAGCCATCTTTTTAACCTTCTTTTTGCTTGATCAAAAAGAAGCAAAAAATCAAGCTAAATCGCCAAATCCATTTTTCCTCGCACATACAACGCTTCAGCTGCGCCGGAAAA
>JAYVDU010000093.1:0-1837 GCA_043749245.1 Bacteroidota bacterium
AAAAGGCTTCTAAATGAGTTAGATTATTTTTTAAAATCCTAGTTGTGCATCAGCCACCACTGTTGTACGCTGTTTTATTGTCCTACAGCTTAATAGATAATTGTAACTGTCCGCCGAAACCGAGTTCAACAATTTTCTGCAATGTCGAAATACGTACGTCTTTTATATTATTCTCAACTCTTGAAATGTATGCTTTGTTTGTCCCGCATTTGTTTGCAAGTTGTTCTTGTGTCAAACCTTGCTCAAGTCTAGCTTCGTGAATTAAAGCACCAAGTTTAAAAGCTTCAAACCCTTTGTCTAATTTGTCACGTTTGGCAGAACCAACTTTACCGTATTGTTCATCCTTAAATTGCGCAAGTGTTTTAATATTTTTATTTGCTTTCATAATATTCAGTTTTAATTTTTAAAGCCTTTTCTATTTCTTGTTTCGGTGTCTTTTGGGTTTTCTTTTGAAAGCCGTTTGCAAGAACAACTAAACTTCCTTCATCGAAAAAGCAAAATACTCTAAAAATGTCGCTACCACTTTGAACCCTGATTTCGAACAGTTTGTCTGTTCCTTCTAAATGTTTTAGGTAAATTTCAGGAACTTTATCAATAAGTTCAATCAGGTCAAAAGTCCAAACTATTTTGTCTTTAACCTTTTGGCGTTGTTTTACAAAGAAGTCTCTGAAGTAGTCTTTGTAAAAAATGATTGTCCTTATTTTTTGATTTGCTTCCAAGCCTCAAAGATACAAAGGTTGTCCAAATGTACAACAGGTTTTGTTCTTTATTTTTAATGGTCAAGTCTAATGCTGGTCGTGAAAAATAGCGTACAACGTTAGGGCTTTGTGCAGGTGTGGCATTAGAATTCCTTCCGCCCGTAACCGCTGCCCGGCTTTGTACTAAAGATAAATATTAAGAACCAATGTTTGGCGATGTTGGTCAAGCCCGAACAAAAGCACGGATATGCAGAACTGCCGATTGCTGCAACTTCAAGCCGCACTTGCGCAAAACCCATTGTTGCACGCCGTTATTTTCGTTTTGTCTTTAGCAGTCTTAGGTAGCCTTTACTTGATGTCAAGAAGTCTACAGAGTCTGGCTTTTTAGTCGCTACATGCGCTTTGTCATTCAGAATCGTGTCTATTAATTTGTCATGGCTAAAATAGTAGCGACCTTTAAAAACGTTTTGCAATTTAGAATAGTCAAAACTTCGTGTGCTGTCATTAAATTTATATCTGTTTTCAGTTGAATAAACAAAAATTAATTTATCATTGTCAAAGTAGTATTCATTTTGAATAACCTTGTTAGAAAGTCCAACCCGTTCTACAACTTTTTTTAAACTGTCGCCTTTATAATAACCTGTCAAACTACCGCCATTGTCTGTGCCGTGTCCTAAAAATTCTTCAGCATCATTAATTATTACGGTCTTGTAATTTTTATAGTCGTTGGTTTTTTGATACACCTTTTTGATTTTAAAAAGTGCATAGTTTTTGTCTTCCTTACCCTGTCCATAAGCCATTGTAAAAGTAAACAAAGTAAAAAATGTCAATGATATGTAATTGTGAAGTGTCATTTTATAATGGCGTGCAACATTCGGATTGCTGCTACTTCTCGTCACTGCAAGTAGCGGCAACCCGGTCATAGTACGCTACAAAGTAGCATAATCCGCACCAAATTGGGCGGGATTACGCTACTCGTCATTTCACAGTCCCAGGTCATCAAGTGGAGAGGCTATGCGGTTACGTTGGGCTACGTGGGTATAAATTTCGGTGGTTTTAATACTAGCGTGACCCAATAAGTCCTGAATCATGCGAATATCGGTACCGCCTTCCAGTAGATGAGTAGCGTAGGAGTGGCG
>JAYVDU010000094.1:0-6370 GCA_043749245.1 Bacteroidota bacterium
GCTTGCACAGCGACACTGGCAGACCTACTACCATCTTTTATACAACATACAATAACCTACAACTATTATTGTTTCACGGCACACCTGAGCGGAGTCGAAGGGCGACAAGCGAAAATAAAACCCCCCTTGGTTAATGTCAAGGGGGGTTTCTTTTGGAAACCATCGTTATTGTTTTAACTTCGTTGGAAATTAAATTGTTTTATGATGCGTTATTTGTTTTTTATACTAATGTTAGTGCATTATATAAGTGCTGCTCAACAAACACCACAGCGTTTTTACGAAAACGCGAAGTGTGGTTATAAGGCTTCTGATGGAAAAACAGTGTTACCGCCGATTTATGATGCAGGAAGTGATTTCAAAAACGGACTAGCTATTGTGATGAAACAAAACAAACGAGCATTTATAAATGAGCAAGGTGTCATTATTACTGAATTTATTTTTGACGATGCAGGCTTGCCAAATGAAGGGCTTTGTAAAGTGATGAAAAATGGTAAATATGGTTTTATGAATATGTTTGGTAAAATGGTGATTGATTTTGCCTACGCTTTTGCGGATGATTTTAATAATGGGTTAGCGCGCGTGCAAATAAACAAGTTGTTTGGATTTATTAATACCAAAGGAGAACCTGTAATACCAGCCATTTACCACCAAGCTAATAATTTTAACGAAGATGTGGCGTCAGTGTTTGATGGCAAAAAATGGGGATTTATAAACACGAAGCTTCAAACCGTTATACCTTTTGTGTATGATAGAGCCTACATCTTTACTAATGGCTTATGTGCTGTGCAACAAGGAAACAAAAAATTCTTTATTGATAAAAAAGGAACTTTTGTAAAAGAACAACAAAAATCGAGAGATGAAGAAGAGTGGGAAGAGAGAGCGAAAGAAAAAAAACAAAAAGGAGGCAGCGA
The DNA here is from genome assembly GCA_043749245.1 of Bacteroidota bacterium. Classification (GTDB taxonomy): domain Bacteria; phylum Bacteroidota; class Bacteroidia; order B-17B0; family Aurantibacillaceae; genus UBA4416. Next base: position 912 of record JAYVDU010000094.1, read on the forward strand.
TGAAAAATAAAATCATACTCATCCTGTTTTTTGTAGTAATAACAAGCTTTGCCAAAGCACAAGGCTTAGGAGAATGGACATGGATGAAAGGGAGCAATTTAACGAATAGCCTTGGAAACTTTGGTGCTCAGGGAGTATCAGCCTCCACAAATAATCCTCCAGGGTTATACGAAGCATACGAGTGGACAGATTTGAATGGAAATTTTTGGTTGTTTGGAGGAACTAATCAAGGATTTATATACAATGCTTTATGGAAGTTCGATCCTTTGACAAATAATTGGACCTGGATAAGAGGTTCGTCTACAGCGTTGAGTTCTGGTATATATGGTACTCAAGGTCTTCCTGCGCCAAATAATGACCCTGGGGCTAGAGGATGGGGAGGTCTTAGTTGGGTTGATAATGTTGGGGATTTATGGTTGTTTGGAGGAAGTGGGTTTGATGGTAGTGGTGTTAAGGGTGTACTTAATGATTTATGGAGATATAACATTGCTTCTAATCAATGGACTTGGATGAAAGGGTCAAATACAGTAAGCGGAGCGTTTATAGCAGTTACAGGCACAAAGGGTGTTGCCAATATGACTAATACGCCTGACGGAAGAGCAGAAACCAATGGAGGTGTAGTTGACGGTTTAGGTAATTTATGGTTATTTGGTGGAATAAACCATACTGGCTCTACAAGTTATAATGATATTTGGAAATACAATATTGCGTCTAATATGTGGACTTGGATAATTGGAAACCAAACAGGAGCAAACAATCCTAGTTATGGTTCACAGCAGGTAAGTTCTCCGATAAATGATCCCGGAGACCGCTTTTGTTATACTAAATTTATAGATTCGCAAAATAATTTATATTTTTTTGGATCAGCAATACCAAACTATTTTGGCCAAAATGTTTGTGATGTATGGCGATTTAGTCCAACAATAACTGAATGGACATGGGTTGGAGGAACCAATACATTAAATCCTCCGGGTTCGTATATAAATATGTGTGATATAGCAACTTTAAATTCGCCTCTAGGGAAAATCGAAATTCGAGCATCTTGGCCAGACACTTGTGGTTTCTATTTTTTCGGTGGATTTATAAGTGGACCCTCAATTAGTACGGCGTCGTATAATGATTTATGGTATTATAATATTGAAACAAATAAATTTATTTGGGTTTCTGGAACTAACATTGCTCATGATATGGGTTCATTCGGAACATTGGGGCTTTCTTCAACAATCAACCTTCCTAGGGCAAGAGGTGGAGCTTTAGCATTTAAGGATAAACAAGCGAATCTTTGGCTTTTTGGGGGGGCAACAACAAGTAGTGGTTCCGGTTCTGCAGGTAATTTAAATGATCTATGGCGTTATAAAATTGACCCATCGTGCGCAAAGCTATGTAGTAAAAGCGTTTTTAATCAAAATCCACCGACAGATACTCTAAACACAAATTATTTCCCCTTAACTATTACTATCCCCAATGTATTTACACCTAATAGTGATGCATTAAATAATAATTTTGCAGTAAAAGTTGAAAATTTTAAATCCTATCACATTGATATTTACGACCGGTGGGGATTAAAATTATTTGAAACATCGGATGCAAATATGCATTGGAATGGTAAATCAAATAACATTGGCGCAGATTGCCCTGATGGCACCTATTATTACATCATTAATTTGATTGACAAAAGCGGAAAAACGAGCAATTACAAAGGCTTTTTAAGTCTGTTTAGATAATAGAATAGTTGTGTTTTTTGTTCAAAAAACGAACGAATTATTTTTTAGCAAAATAATCCTTCATCGGTTTAAAATAATAATCTTCCCAACCTTTTTTATAATCTTCTCCGTCTTTTGGAATATTGCTATGCGTTAAGGTTAATTCTGTTTTTCCCTTTATTTCGTTAAGTATTATTTCCATGTTCGAATCTTCGTCGGTGGCTTTAAATGAAGTCGTTCGCCACGCTTGCACAATTTTGCTGTGAGGAATTAATTCCAAAGTAGTTCCCGAAATATAACCATCCCAAGCCTCAAATTTTTTCCCAACAACAGACGTGATCGTAGCATCAGCTCCCGTCATTGCAGTATGGCCTTTACTTGAAAGCCATGCTGTATAAATTTCTTTAGCGGTTGCGTTAACGGTTGTTTTTACTGTGAATTTCATTTTGAAAAAATTAAAGGCGAATTAATAATCTCTGTAAAACTGATGGATGCTAGTTTTAATGCCAATATAAATATAAGGCGATTGTAATTCGTAGCCCAAATCATCTTTAATACTTCGCTGTATATAGCCAAGCTCTAAACGTAAATTTAATTGAGGAATGGCATAGTAGGTAAACTTAATATCGCTTTGTAATAGTTGAGTCTTGTTGCCTTGCGTGGTATGATGTCCGTATTCATAAGGACGCGTTGTATAACTCAAGAAAATATTTTGTCCTAAGTTAGAGCCCATAGTATCTTTACCAACCGTTGCCGACATGCCCTGAAAACTCAACATCCATCTATTAGCTCTATAACTCGCAAAACCTAAATACTCTCTGAAATTGGCGCCTAGCGGGTGCGCTAGAGGTTGCCCGTAATTAGAATAGTTTTCCTGCACACTTCCGTGAGAATAGGTGTAAGGGCGAACTTCATTGTATTCTGCTTGTAAGGTGAGCCCTTTTACTTTAAAAGCATTAATGTATTTGGCTCCAAACTGCCAACCTTGTTTATTGGCCCACCAACCATTGCCGGCTTTTATTTCTTTAAAATAAAATTCATCGGCTACGCCTTGTGCGTATAATTTTAAACAACCAAATAATCGAGCACTGAGGTTTAAACCCATTAACTCATTGTCGGGAGAGCCTACCGAATATTCTTGTGGACGATAAAATACAATCGGGTTTAAATAATTGACATCAAAACTTCTGTTGCGATTGGTGTCATTACCCTGAAAAACCACAGTTTCAAAAAAGGATATACTAAACTCTTTGGTTGCATTATATGTTAAGTAATGAAAGGTGCCAAATTTATTTTGTAAACTTTTTTGTGTACCGTCATAGCGCGAAAAGTCCTGCATCCACGAGTACCACACGTTATATTGTATATGCCAAATATGTGCATTGATTCCAAAATAAGGGTTGTTGTTGGATAAATCAGAAAGTAATAAAGACCGATAGCCATCACCGATAAAGTGTTTGTCTTTTCCTAACTGAAAATTAAAGGTTGAGTTTGGGCTGTAAGACAAGTAGCCTGTAAGGTTAGAAAAACTATAACTACCATCTGCATTTTTAAAAGCTCGTCCCAAACCAGGAATGAGTTGTGTTGTTTTAATTATCGTATCTGTAAAATTAGGATAACTCACTCTGCCACCAATAGCGGTCAGTGCAAAAGTAAAATCATTATTGATATTTAATTTAACGTGAGCTCCGCCAAAGGTTTCTGAAACAAAACGTTTCTCTAATACATCATAGCCGGCTTGTAAATCGATAATGGGAAGCACCTGTGTTTGATACTGATTGCGCTTACTTGGACCTTCGTTGAAGGTTTTTGTTAAAAAAAAGTTTTTGATTGGGAAGTGTAAAAATCCTATTGAGGTATCTGAAAAATTATTTAGCGAAGCGCTTAAATAGGGTTTAAACGAAGAGTGAAATTCCACGTCGGGATGTTTGATATTCCATTCATCAATTACTTGTTGTGCATCTTGATTTATAAATACATTTTGTGCCTGAGGATTATCCTGTGCCCGAAATGATAAAGGTAGGCAACACAACACAAGCGCTACTTTGATAAGCGTTAGATTAAAAAAAGTATGTTTTAGTAAAATCACTCGTTAGTAGTCTGAATCTTTTTTTGAGCCGATTGATAGGAAACTTGCACGAATAAAATAAAGATCATACTGAAGCCAATAACAGCTAATAACGTTAAACTGGGGTTTATGAAATAACTGAGAAGCGAAACACCAACACACAATATACTAAATACGTAAATAATAATAACGGCTTTAACATGAGAATAACCAGCGTCTAATAAGCGATGATGTAAATGATTGCGATCGGCGGCAAACGGCGATTGACCTTTAGCAGCGCGAATCACAAAAATACGCAACGTGTCGGTTAGTGGATAAGACAGCGCAGCAATAACAATCATAGGGTTTGAAATATGAACCCAAAAATTATCAATACGGGTGATGGGATATTCAATGAGTTTGATACTGAGCACACTTAAAAACATACCAATGATAAGAGAACCACTATCCCCCATAAATATTTTAGCGGGAGAAAAATTAAAAATTAAAAACCCTAATAATGCACCAGATAAGGAAAACGAAAGAGCAGCTAAGGTAAATTCGTTAGCAAAAACAAACCAAGCGCCAAACACAGAGGCCGCTATGAAACCAACGCCGGCAGCTAATCCATCAACACCATCAATTAAATTCATAGCGTTTACAACCACAATGTATGTGAATAACGATAAGAATACAGAACCCCAATGCGGAATTTCATTAACTCCAAATACACCATGAAGCCCCGTAATACGAATATCTCCCATCAACACTAAAATTAGCCCAACTAAAATATTCGCAAATAATTTTTTTACGGGTGCTGTACCAATGATGTCATCTTTTACACCAACAAAAAATAACACTAAACTCGTTGCTACTAATATTTTAAATTCTTTTACAGATTCATAAATCTGACTAAAGTCGTTGAGGTCATCAATATTATACCATAACGAAAATGAAAATAAGGTAGCCGCATAAATAATAATACCACCAATAGTAGGCACCGCACGTTTATGAATTTTTCGGTCTTCTGTTGGTATATCAATCAAACGCTTGAGCACAGCCACTTTAATAAGGGCTGGTGTAGAATACAGCACAACAATGAATGCGGTTAAAAAAACTAAAATTAATACTGCCATTTTTTATATTTTAAAAGTCGTAATAGGTGTTATATAAATTTGATTTTAAACTCAAAGTAATAAAGGATGTTTTATTGTTTGAAGATTTAAAATCATAAAAATTTTGATTTCGATAATTGTAGCCTAAAGATACATTAAAATTATATCCAGTATTAATAGTATATCCTAATTGGATTTTAGCCAACGTGTTTTGATAAAAAGAAAAATGATGGAGTGTAAGCCATTGCGCATTTAATTTTGCATTTAAAAAAAAGCGTTGGTATTTATAATCTGCTAAAACAATTAATTCTTTACCATAACCTGGCGTATACGCTAATGTTTGGTTATAGTGTGAAAAGCTTTGATTACTGGTAGTTCCAACAGGGCTGTTATACGAGCCTTCTGCCACATCGTTGTATTCTAATTGAAGCATCGTATTTTTTATACCAAACGCATTAAAGTATTTTGCACCTACTTGATATCCAAACGCGTTTCCTAATTTAGTAACGTTACTAAAATCATCGCCCATAAACTGACCGTAAATACTGATGTTGTGAGTGATTTTAAAATTCGCATTAGCGCCAATCACAATAT
>JAYVDU010000095.1:0-18176 GCA_043749245.1 Bacteroidota bacterium
ATGGATTTGGCGTTTTGGCTTGACTTTTTTTGTTACTTTTTTTCGTCAAGGAAAAAAACGTAAAAAAGATGATTAAGTTTTTGAGTGAACCCTATTTAACTCAATCCGATAGCTATCGGATCCACTAAAAACATCGAAGAACCATGGATTTATTACAGCCAAAAAACACTATGATTGAAAGAGATAATATTAATATTCGGCCTATCATTATATTGAAATTAAATCCACGTTATATAACTATGTGTCCTATGTTTCTATGTTGTTAAAACTGCAAACCTTCCTAATTCTCGTCCTCAAATTTATAAGAGTACTTGCGCCATTTATCAATCACTTGTTGCATATCTGCGGGTAATTCACTATCAAAAAAGATAGGCTCTTTTGTAATAGGATGCGTAATACCCAATGTTTTAGCATGTAACGCTTGTCGAGGTAAAATATCAAAACAATTTTCAATAAACTGTTTGTATTTATTACTCGGTAAGCCTTTTAATATGCGGTCACCACCATATTCGTTATCATTAAATAATGGATGGCCTAAATGCCTCATGTGTATGCGTATTTGGTGTGTACGTCCGGTTTCTAATTTACATTCAACAACCGTTACATATCCAAAACGTTCTAATACTTTGTAGTGTGTAATGGCGTGTTTACCATGTTCACTGTCAGGAAAGCAAGCCATCACTTTTCTGTTTTTTAAATCACGCGCTACATTACAAGTAATGGTGCCAGCGTCTTCTTTCACATCGCCCCATACAATCGCAATGTATTTTCGATCAAGGTTTCTGTCAAAAAAATCTTTTGCTAAGCGCGTCATCGCTAATTCTGTTTTAGCAACAATAATAATTCCCGATGTATTTTTATCAATGCGATGCACTAATCCTGGTCTATCAATGGATAAGTTTTCGGTAAGTTGTGTTTTCGACGTTGGTAAATTTTTGAAACGATAGGCTAATGCATTTACCAAAGTACCTGAATAATGCCCATAAGCAGGGTGCACTACCATGCCAGGTTCTTTATTTACCACGCAAATATAATCATCTTCAAAAACCACATTAATAGGAATATCTTCCGCTAACACTTCCACATCGCGCGGAGGTGTAGTCATTAAAATAGAAATTTCATCAAGCGGTTTTATTTTGTAGCTTGATTTTACAGGCTTTCCGTTCACTAATATGCACTCTGTATCGCATGCATGTTGCAGTTTTGTACGAGTTGCATTTTGTACACGGATCATTAAAAACTTATCAATCCGCATCATTACTTGGCCTTTCTCAACCTTGATGTTGTGATGCTCGTATAATTCTTTTTCTTCTTCGTTTCCTTCAACTTCTTCTATATCGTCTGTCATAATGTGTTTGTGTTTTTAAATAACCAGTTTGCAAATTTATGTATAATTAATTTTGCAGAGGAGTTATATCTGGAAATCGACTAATAATAGTCTGTTTACCTCGAAATAATTAATTTCTGAGGGATATTATTTTTACTTGAACCATTCAAATACACAAAATAAACACCATCAGGTAAGTCGCTAATATCAATGGTTTCGGCATTATTGAAGGGCTTAGTCAAAACACATTGCCCTAAGGTCGAATAAATAGTTAGCGTCATGGCATCTAAACTTAATTGGGAAGTGCGTATGGTTAATGTATGTTGTGCAGGGTTAGGGTATAAGTTAAAGCTAATGTGTTGTTGTTCATACTCTGCAATTCCAATAGGAGTGGGGGGTACGTAGCAACCCATTACAGGATTTATCATTATAGAACCAGGAATAGTTGACTGTGTCCAACCAGGGCCTATATCGTAAAATAAAGCATCATGATGATTGGTGTTTTTGTCAAACCCAATGTTTAAAGGCTGATTGGTCGATTGTTGTATTCCAAAATAATACGTGCCGGCATTCATAGGTAAACAGGTTGTGAGTTTAAATGTAGGCATCATATCATAATTGCCTTGTAAATAAAAAGGTTTAACAGTACTATCTTTGTAAATCACACTTCCCGGACTTCCGCCACCATCGCTCCAAACCATTAATCGGAAAGAAGAATTAATAATTAATCCGCCTTGCGTAATTGGGTCAAAATAAATATTAATACCTCGTAACGTATCATAATTATTGAGCGTGTAACGCACACCCATTTTAGCACCATAAGTATTATTATAGTAACCTACTTCCGCTGTGCCGTCATCGTATGCGTAATACTTAGGAAAGTGTTGATATTGAATCAGCGTATCATTTGTCTTATTAAAATCAGAGCTCGTTGTTTTGATATAATGTTTTATTTTCAAAACAGAATCAACATTAGGCGCTAAGGAGTATGTACCCAGCGATACGTTAGCCTGCGCAATGCCTGTTTGATAACCTGAGTTTTGAAAAGATTGAATGTTATCTACTGCAGAGTAATTATACTTCAATGCATTGAGATGATCGTAGATTTCATAATAATAGGTGATGTTAGATGTGTTTTTATCATTATTACGTAACACGTTATAAAATGATGATCCTAATTCTGAACCCACATATTGTGAATACGGCATTTTAGAATAATTTTTTAATAATGGCGTCGGCATATAAGCAAACGCTACATCCTGCGAAAGGGTATCAACAATCGATCTTCCTTTGTTAAGATATACATAATCAATATGCCAATGATCCAAACTGCCACTCGTAGTGGCTCTATTTCTAAATCTAAATTGAAAGATGCTGTCGAAGTAAGCCGTATCATTAACGGGCAAAATGACCATTCTAAAGTTTGTGTCAGATGCTGTTGGATGGTATCCTGCTTTACCCCAAACTTTTTCCCATTTATTCTGATTAGGCTTAAAAAAATCTATACATAAAGAGTCGTTAGGCTCAGGCCAATCGCCATTCCCCATAGCTTGGTAATAAAAACTTAAATAAATACTATCAGCGAAACTATACGAAAGCATGCCTTTTTTTTGTAAATTAATGGGGCGTGATGTAAGCATATCTGCTGGCGCCGAAGTAGAAACAGGCGCTGTTAACCAATACGGATATCCTTTTTTGTTTAAGCCATCAAAGGTAGCAACACCAAGGCTTTTAGGGGCAGTGCCAAACCCTACATTTACATATACACTTGAATCTTGCCAATGATTTACAGTTGGGTAAGGCGATTTATAAGCGTAAGAAAAATCATCGAAAAAGGGCAACGTGTCCATTGCCATAATGGACGCTGTTTTAGAAGCATTCATGTTTTTACTTATAATGGCAGGCAATGATAGATTAGCGCTTAGAGGCACTAGTTGCTCCTGAGCTTTAATATTGTTTGTCAAAACAATACAGAGCATTAACAGCCTAATTCTGCAAAATATATTTTTAAAATTTATATCCATTTATTTATTTTAATCAGGATCTGCTGCAAGGCTATCAGAAGAATTACTGATGTAATCATTTTCTTTTTTGCCAACTAACAAATCTATTTTACTTCCTTTTTTAATAGGCTCTCCAGCCATTATTTCTTTGCCTTTGTATAATTGTTTTACCACACAACCCTTGCAATCAGCAGCTATTTCGGTAACAGTACCTTGTTTTAATCCATAACTTTCAATCATAAATAGTGCTTGTCTTGTACTTCGATCTACTAATTTCGGCATCGTTATTTGAGGTGGTTGCATACTAGTAACGTATAAATAGATAATTCTATTGTGTTTAACCTCCGAATTAGCTTCGGGCTCTTGCTTAAATACAATACCAGACTTCTCTTGAGGCTCATAAACACTATCAATAATGGCGTATCTTACATGCTTCCCTTCTATAAACTTATCAAGTTCAAAAACAAGCTGCCCTTTAAAATCTGGCACTACAGCAGTTTCCCCATGGTGTGTATAAATACCCAAAAGTTTGAATAATATCCATAACAAAACAATTAAAAATAGCGTGGCAATGGCAAAATGCTTAAAAAACACCTTCGATTTGATAAATAAAAAAAAATCTTTCATAAAAAAATTAAGAGTGCTAATATAATTCTTTTTTGGCAAAAGAATAGGACATTAATCGCTTTTTCATCTTTTATTTCCCTTTAAATCAAAGCAATAGAAGCAACATCTGTTTTGATAAAATTAGCAACTAATTATCAAAACATAGCGTGTTTTTTTTAAAAACGACCATTCTCGAAAAGTATTTTTGAAAAAAAGCAAAAAAAGTTTTATTTTTTTTTGCAACAACAAAAAATGTTACTAAATTTGCAATCCCAAAAATAAGGGGACGTTCTTTAAAATCAAATAAAATAAGCCGAAGTAGCTCAGCTGGTAGAGCCACTGATTTGTAATCAGTAGGTCGGGGGTTCGAGTCCCTTCTTCGGCTCTTATTTTAAAATGGGGATATACCAGAGTGGCCAAATGGGACAGACTGTAAATCTGTTGTTTCGACTTCGGAGGTTCGAATCCTCCTGTCCCCACGAGTAACAATGGATGTCGCATTGTTAAAGAATACCAAGCGAAAGTAGCTCAATTGGTAGAGCTCCAGCCTTCCAAGCTGGAGGTTGCGGGTTCGAGACCCGTCTTTCGCTCTATTTAAATAATAGAGAAACTAAAAAGGGACGAGAAGTTCATAGTGAGCGCAGTCGAAGTAAGACCCGTCTTTAGCTCAGTTATAACTTGAGAAGTGAAGTTGATGAATAACCGTATAAACGGACAAAAGAAAGTTCAAACTTGCGTAGGCGGTTTTAAATTCTTTTGAATGTCCCTAAAATTGAGGGACTTTTCGTGTATAAAAAAACACGTTCTTTAAAATAAAGCATACAGCAGATTATTAAATTAGGCTGTTGTAGCTCAGTGGTAGAGCACCTCCTTGGTAAGGAGGAGGTCGGCGGTTCAATCCCGCTCAACAGCTCAAAACAAAAAAAGATAGTACGTAAACTATAAATATAACAAATAATAATAACAATTAAAATAACACAGCAATGGCAAAAGAAAAATTCGACCGTTCCAAACCACACGTAAACATTGGTACAATCGGTCACGTAGATCACGGTAAAACAACATTAACAGCTGCAATTACAGTAGTATTAGCAGAAAAAGGATTATCAGAAGTTAGAGATTTCTCTTCTATTGATAATGCTCCTGAAGAAAAAGAACGTGGTATTACTATTAATACGTCTCACGTTGAGTATTCAACAGCAAGTCGTCACTACGCTCACGTTGACTGTCCAGGTCACGCGGATTACGTTAAGAACATGGTTACTGGTGCTGCTCAAATGGACGGTGCAATTTTAGTTGTTGCTGCTACTGATGGTCCAATGCCACAAACTCGTGAGCATATCCTTTTAGCTCGTCAAGTTGGTGTTCCTAAAATCGTTGTATTCATGAATAAAGTGGATATGGTTGAAGATCCCGAGTTATTGGAATTAGTTGAAATGGAAATCCGTGAATTATTAACTTTCTACGGATTTGATGGTGAAAAAACTCCAGTAATCCAAGGTTCTGCTTTAGGTGGATTAAACAAGGATCCAAAATGGATGGAAAAAATTATGGAATTAATGGATGCAGTTGATACGTTCATTCCATTACCTCCACGCGAAAAAGATAAGCCATTTTTGATGCCAGTTGAAGACGTTTTCACAATCACAGGTCGTGGAACTGTTGCTACAGGTCGTATTGAAACAGGTGTTATTAACTCAAATGATCCAGTTGATATTATTGGTATGGGTGACGAAAAATTATCGTCAACTGTAACAGGTGTTGAAATGTTTCGTAAAATTTTAGATTACGGCGAGGCTGGAGATAACGTAGGTTTATTATTACGTGGTATTGATAAAGCTGATATCCGTCGTGGTATGGTTATTATTAAGCCAGGTTCTGTTAAAGCTCACAAGAAATTTAAAGCTGAGGTTTATATCTTGAAAAAAGAAGAAGGTGGACGTCACACTCCATTCCATAACAAATACCGTCCACAATTCTATTTACGTACAACTGACGTAACCGGAGAAATTTCTTTAGATGCTGGACGCGAAATGGTAATGCCAGGTGATAACGTTACAATTACTGTAGAATTACACTCTGCCGTAGCAATGGATAAAGGTTTACGTTTCGCCATGCGCGAAGGTGGACGTACTGTTGGTGCTGGTCAAGTAACTGAAATTTTAGAGTAATCATTACTCAATATAATAGCAAAATGGCTTGCCGAAAGGCTCAGCCATTTTGCTGTTTATAATAAAATGAATTTACATGAGTAGTTCAAGGGTAGAATATCGGTCTCCAAAACCGCTGATGGGGGTTCGAATCCCTCCTCGTGTGCAAATAATAATTTTGAGTGTTTAGTTTTTAATATTTTTATATAAAGTATAACACTAAAAACAAAGCACTAAAAACTAAAAACTAATAAAAATGAGTAAGTTTGGAACATACATAGAGGAAACAAAAGATGAGTTATTTAACAAAGTAACTTGGCCAACTTGGCCTGAGCTACAAAGCAGTGCTATTCTTGTAATGGTAGCTTCTACCATTATTGGATTAATTGTTTGGGGAATGGATTTTTGTTTTGAAAACCTAATGAAATTGGCTTATCAAATGGTTAGTGGTTTATAATTTTTTATACGTACAAAAATGTCTGAAACTGTAAATAAAGAAACTTCCTCAATTGTAAAAAAATGGTACGTTGTACGTGCTATTAGCGGACAAGAAAAGAAAGTAAAACAATATATTGAAGTAGAAATTAACCGTTTAAAATTAAACGACTTTGTTTCTCAAGTGTTGATTCCTACTGAAAAATACATCCAAATTCGTAATGGAAAGAAAATTCAGAAAGAGCGTTCGTTCTATCCTGGTTATGTGTTAATTGAAGCAGCTTTAGTTGGTGAGATTACACATATTATCAAAAATATTACGGGTGTTATCGGTTTTTTAGGAGAAACAAAACGTGGAGAAGCCGTTCCAATGCGATTATCGGAAGTAAATCGTATTTTAGGAACAGTGGATGATTTATCGGAAGCAGAAAGCACTGTTACCAGTAACTACATTGTTGGAGAAGCTGTTAAGGTAATTAACGGACCTTTCAATGGGTTTAACGGAACTATTGAAGAGATCAACGATGAGAAGAAAAAAATTAAAGTGGTTGTTAAAATCTTCGGACGTAAAACTCCTGTGGAATTAGCATTCGGTGAAGTAGAACGCGAATAAAGGACGCTTGTTCTTAGTTTAGGGAGTAATAATAATAAAATAACTAAAAACAAAGTTCAAAAAATAAAATATAAAAAACACATTGATGATATAATACCTAAAGTTAAAATGAGACGCTTTGCTGCTTCCAACTCAAAGTAAACAATTTCTCTAAGTATAAACATCAACTAATCAAATAAAAAAAACAACAAAAATGGCAAAAGAGTTATCAGCAATTGTAAAACTACAAATTAAAGGTGGAGCTGCTAACCCGTCGCCTCCAATTGGTCCTGCATTAGGTGCTAAAGGTGTTAACATTATGGAGTTCTGTAAGCAATTTAATGCTAGAACTCAAGAACAAGCTGGTAAAGTATTACCAGTTTTAATTAATGTATACGCTGACAAAACATTTGATTTTATTATCAAACGTACACCTGTTGCGATTCAAATTATGGATGTGACTAAGGTTAAACAAGGTTCTGGCGAAAGTAACCGTAAAAAAGTTGGTTCTATTTCTTGGGATCAAATTCGTACTATTGCAACAGATAAAATTGTAGACATGAACTGTTTTACAATCGAATCTGCGATGTTAATGGTAGCCGGTACTGCACGTAGTATGGGAATTACAACAACAGGAGAGGCACCTGTAAAACCTTAATTCAATAAAATATAAACCAAAAAAACAAGCTTTTTAAAAAATGGCAACGTTAACTAAAAAAAGAAAAGCAGCAGACGCAAAGTTCGATATGAACAAAGTGCACTCTGTTGCTGAAGCAACAAAAGTTGTGAAAGAAATTTCTACAACTAAGTTTGATGCATCCGTGGATATCGCTATCCGTTTAGGAGTTGATCCTCGTAAAGCTAATCAAATGGTTCGTGGTACTGTTACCTTACCTCACGGTACTGGTAAAGTAAATCGCGTTTTAGCTATTGTGACTCCTGATAAGGAAGCAGAAGCTAGAGCTGCAGGTGCGGACTTCGTTGGATTAGACGAATACATCGAAAAAATTAAAGGAGGATGGACAGACATCGACGTAATTATCACTATGCCCTCAGTAATGGGTAAAGTTGGTGCTTTAGGTCGTGTATTAGGTCCTCGCGGTTTAATGCCTAACCCAAAAACAGGTACAGTAACAATGGATATTGCAAAAGCTGTAACTGACTCTAAAGGTGGTAAAATCGATTTTAAGGTAGACAAAGCAGGTATCATTCACACGCGAGTTGGTAAAGTATCTTTTGATGCTGACAAATTAGCGGAAAATGCTAACGAAGTTTTGCAAGCTATCGTAAAATTAAAACCATCGTCTGCAAGAGGTACTTATGTTAAATCGGTATTCTTAAGTAGCACAATGAGTGCAGGTATTCAAATCGAAACAAAATCATTTAACTAATTTCAACAACACCTATTAGTATGAACAAACAAGAAAAAACACAGGAAATAGATCGTTTACTTGGCATTTTAAATGCTAACACAAAAATCTATTTAGCAGATTGTTCTTCTTTGTCAGTAGAAAAGGTAAATCAATTACGTCGCTCTTGCTTTGAGAAAAAAGTAAGCATGTCTGTTGTTAAAAACACGTTATTAGCGAAAGCTTTAGAACGTGCTAACGATAGCAATCTTGCTCAATTAATCCCAGCATTGAAAGGTCAAACGGCTTTAATTTTAACAGAAACATCTAATGTTCCTGCTAAATTAATTAAAGAGTTTCGCAAAGGCGGTGATAAACCAAAACTAAAGGCTGCTTATGTAGAAGATATGGTATTTATCGGTGACGATAAATTAGATGCGCTTGTAGGATTAAAATCGAAAAACGAATTAATCGCAGACGTTATCGCCTTATTACAAGCACCAATTCAACGTGTTATCGGAGGTTTAGAAAACAAAACCAAAGGCACTGAAGAAGTTGCAGCATAATAGCTTACTGTAAAAAAAGAATAATCAAAACTTCGAAAGAAGAAAACAAAAAACAAACAATTAATAATTTAAACAACAATTAAAAACTAATATAAAATGGCAGACGTAAAAGCAATCGCTGAAACATTAGTAAACTTGACAGTAAAAGAAGTTCAAGAATTAGCAACAGTATTAAAAGATGAGTATGGTATCGAACCAGCAGCAGCAGCAGTAGTTGTATCTGCAGGTGGTGGTGCTGAGGCAGCAGTAAAAACATCATTTGATGTAATTTTATTAGAAGCAGGTGCAGCTAAATTAGGTGTAGTTAAAGCTGTTAAAGATTTAACAGGTTTAGGCTTAAAAGAAGCTAAAGACTTAGTGGACGGTGCTCCAAAACCAGTTAAAGAAGGTATCTCTAAAGAAGAAGCTGAATCAATTAAGAAAGTTTTAGAAGAAGCTGGTGCAAAAGTTGAAGTAAAATAATTTTACTTCCAAATTCAAGCGTTAAGAGCCTCTTTGCTATGCAAATGTTCTTAACGCTTTATTTAGCTTTTAGTAATTGGCGTATCGCTTTTTAGAGTACTAACTAATAAACTTCATTACATTGGCAACAGCAATAAAAAAAACACAGAGAATTAATTTCTCTTCGAACAAATTTCCAATTGAGTATCCGGATTTTTTGGATATACAAATTAAATCTTTCCAAGATTTTTTTCAATTAGAAACAACACCGGATAACCGTAAAAATGAAGGTTTATTCCGCGTATTTGCCGAAAACTTT
Organism: Bacteroidota bacterium; assembly: GCA_043749245.1. Lineage (GTDB taxonomy): Bacteria > Bacteroidota > Bacteroidia > B-17B0 > Aurantibacillaceae > UBA4416. Next base: position 9,789 of record JAYVDU010000095.1, read on the forward strand.
CCTATCTCTGATGCGAGAAATAATTTCGTATTGGAATTTTTGGATTATTTCGTAGATCCACCGCGCTATGCTCTTGAAGAGTGTATTAGCCGTGGATTAACTTATTCAGTGCCTTTAAAAGCTAAGTTAAAGCTTTACTGTACTGACCCTGAACATGAAGATTTTGAAACCATTGTACAGGACGTTTATTTAGGAACAATTCCATACATGACACCAAAAGGTTCTTTCGTAATCAATGGTGCTGAGCGTGTAATCGTTTCTCAATTACATCGTTCTCCAGGCGTGTTCTTTGGCCAAAGCCGTCACGCAAATGGTACTAAATTATACAGTGCTCGTGTTATTCCTTTCAAAGGTTCTTGGATTGAATTCGCTACAGACATTAATAATGTGATGTATGCTTATATCGATCGTAAGAAAAAATTACCAGTAACAACGTTATTACGTGCTATTGGTTTTGAAAGCGATAAACAAATTTTAGAAATTTTTGGTTTAGCGGATGAAGTGAAAGTTTCAAAAGCTGGTTTAAAACGCGAAGTTGGTCGTAGATTAGCGGCTCGTGTTCTTAAAACATGGATTGAAGATTTCGTAGATGAGGACACCGGAGAAGTTGTTTCAATCGAACGTAACGAAGTTATTTTAGATCGTGAGACAGTTTTAGAAGATGCACACATTGATTTAATTGCTGATAATGGCGTTAAATCTATCATTTTGCATAAAGAAGACGTTAACACGGCTGATTTTGCTATTATTTACAACACGTTACAAAAAGATTCAACTAACTCAGAAAAAGAAGCAATCGAGTATATCTACCGTTTACTTCGTAATGCTGAGCCACCTGATGAAGATACTGCTCGTGGTGTAATTGATAAATTATTTTTCTCTGACAAACGTTATGATTTAGGAGAAGTAGGTCGTTTCCGTATCAATAAAAAGTTAGGCATCGATATTCCTATGAATATTCGTGTATTAACTAAAGAAGATATTATTTTGATCATGAAATATTTGATCGAATTAATCAATTCTAAAACTGATGTGGATGATATCGATCACTTGTCAAACCGCCGTGTACGCACAGTTGGTGAGCAATTATTCTCTCAATTCGGTGTTGGTTTAGCGCGTATGGCTCGTACTATTCGTGAGCGTATGAACGTTCGTGATAACGAGGTATTTACACCAACCGATTTGATTAACGCTAAAACATTATCTTCCGTAATTAATTCATTCTTTGGAACGAATCAATTATCTCAGTTCATGGATCAAACTAACCCTTTATCGGAGATTACGCATAAGCGACGTCTTTCGGCACTAGGGCCAGGAGGTTTATCTCGTGAGCGTGCAGGTTTTGAGGTACGTGACGTTCACTACACTCACTACGGACGATTATGTACGATTGAAACTCCAGAAGGACCAAACATTGGATTGATTTCTTCTCTTTGCGTTTTTGCAAAAGTTAATAAATTAGGATTTATTGAAACTCCTTTCCGTGCAGTAAATAACGGTAGAGTAGAAGTTAATAAAGGAATTACCTATTTAACAGCTGAAGAAGAAGATCAAAAAAATATTGCACAAACAAGCGCTGAACTCGATGAAAAAGGAAACTTTGTAAGCGATAAAGTAACAGCACGTTATGAAGGTGACTTCCCTGTAATTGACCCTTCTAAGGTTAATTTAATGGATGTTGCTCCTAATCAAATTGCATCTATTGCCGCATCATTAATTCCGTTCTTGGAGCATGATGATGCCAACCGTGCGTTGATGGGATCTAACATGCAACGTCAAGCTGTTCCATTAATGCGTCCTGAAGCACCAATCGTTGGTACAGGTATCGAAGCTCGTGTAGCAGAAGATAGCCGTGTTTTGATTAATGCTGAAGGTGAAGGTGTTGTTGAATATGTTGATGCTCGTGAAATTACTATCCGTTACAATCGTTCAAAAGATGAGCAATTAGTAAGTTTTGAAGGGGATGTTAAAACATATAAATTAACTAAATTCCAAAAAACAAATCAAAGTACTTGTATGAACTTGAAACCTATCGTTAAGAAAGGTGACAAAGTAACTAAAGGACAAGTATTATGTGATGGATATGCTACAGATAAAGGTGAATTAGCTATTGGGCGTAACTTAAAAGTGGCTTTCATGCCATGGAAAGGTTATAACTTTGAGGATGCCATCGTTATTTCTGAGCGTGTTATACGTGAAGATATTTTTACATCTATTCATATTGATGAATATTCATTAGAAGTGCGTGATACAAAACGAGGAATGGAAGAGTTAACTCCAGATATTCCTAACGTAAGCGAAGAAGCTACTAAAGATTTAGATGAAAAAGGTATTATTCGTGTTGGTGCTGAGGTTAAAGAAGGTGACATCTTAATTGGAAAAATTACTCCTAAAGGTGAAACTGATCCATCTCCGGAAGAAAAATTATTACGAGCTATCTTTGGTGATAAAGCAGGTGACGTTAAAGATGCGTCTTTACGTGTATCTCCTTCATTAAAAGGGGTAATCGTTGATAAAAAATTATTCTCTCGCGCTATTAAAGATAAAAAGCAAAAAGCGGATGAGAAGCCTCAAATTGAAAAATTAGATGCTGAACATCATAAGTCAATTGCTAATATCAAATACCAATTAATTGAAAAATTATTTGAATTAGTAAATGGCCGTACATCTCAAGGTGTTTCTAATATCTTAGGTGAAGAGGTGATTTCAAAAGGAACTAAGTTTACTCAAAAATTATTAGAGAAAGTTGATTTCTCTGAAGTTAACCCAGGTAACTGGACAACTGACAAAGATAAAAATGAGCAAATTGAGCGTTTGTTACACAACTTCATGATTAAGTATAACGACTTCTTAGGTCAATACAAGCGTACTAAATTCCAAATCACCGTTGGTGATGAGTTACCAAACGGAATTGTTCAGTTAGCTAAAGTTTACATCGCTCAAAAACGTAAGTTAAAAGTTGGTGATAAGATGGCCGGACGTCATGGTAACAAGGGTATTGTAGCTCGTATTGTTCGTGATGAAGATATGCCATACTTAGAAGATGGGACAACTGTGGATATCGTATTGAATCCATTGGGCGTGCCTTCTCGTATGAATTTAGGTCAGATTTATGAAACAGTATTAGCTTGGGCAGGACAAAAATTAGGATTGAAATTTTCAACTCCAATCTTTGACGGTGCATCAATGGCTGAAATCGATTCTTATACTGAAAAAGCAGGTTTACCACAATTTGGACGTACATTCTTACGTGATGGTGGCACAGGCGAGCAATTTGATCAACCGGCTACTGTAGGTATTATTTACATGCTTAAATTAGGTCACATGGTGGATGATAAGATGCATGCTCGTTCAATCGGACCATATTCATTAATTACGCAACAACCGTTAGGTGGTAAAGCGCAATTTGGTGGTCAGCGTTTTGGTGAGATGGAGGTTTGGGCTTTAGAAGCATACGGTGCTGCTAATGTGTTACAGGAATTATTAACTATCAAGTCGGATGACGTGATGGGTCGTGCAAAAGCTTATGAAGCAATTGTAAAAGGCGAAAACATTCCTACTCCAGGTATACCAGAATCATTTAATGTATTAATGCACGAATTACGTGGACTAGCATTAGATGTAACATTAGATTAACACACCCCTTAATCCCCTCTTTTTAGAGGGGAAACAAGGAAATAAATTTTTATTATCACTAAAACCAAAAAGCAACAAAATGGCTTTAAGAAAAGATAACAAAGTAAAATCAAACTTCTCAAAAATCACTATTAGTTTAGCGTCTCCGGAAACTATTCTACAGCGTAGTAGTGGAGAAGTATTGAAACCAGAAACCATTAATTACCGTACTTACAAGCCAGAAAGAGATGGATTGTTTTGCGAGCGTATTTTCGGGCCCGTAAAAGATTACGAATGTCACTGTGGTAAATACAAGCGTATTCGTTACAAAGGTATTATCTGCGACCGTTGTGGTGTAGAGGTTACTGAAAAGAAAGTACGTCGTGAGCGTATGGGGCACATTAACTTAGTTGTTCCTGTTGCTCATATTTGGTATTTCCGTTCGTTACCAAATAAAATTGGTTACCTATTAGGATTACCAACTAAAAAATTAGACATGATTATTTACTACGAGCGTTATGTAGTAATTAATGCTGGTGTAGCTGCCGAAAACGGAACTCAATACTTAGATTTCTTAACAGAAGAAGAGTATTTGAATTTAGTTGACACCTTACCAAAAGATAATCATTTACTAGATGATTCAGATCCACATAAGTTTATTGCTAAAATGGGAGCTGAAGCCTTACAAGATTTATTGTCACGTTTGAAATTAAACGAATTGTCTTATGAATTACGTCACAAAGCAAATACAGAAACTTCTCAACAGCGTAAAAACGAAGCATTAAAACGTTTACAGGTTATTGAAGCGTTCCGTTCGGCACAATCTCACATTGATAATCGTCCTGAATGGATGATCATTAAAACTGTTCCGGTTATTCCACCAGAATTGCGTCCTTTAGTTCCATTGGATGGTGGACGTTTCGCAACTTCCGATTTAAATGATTTATACCGTCGTGTTATTATTCGTAATAACCGTTTAAAGCGTTTAATTGAAATTAAAGCACCAGATGTAATTTTACGTAACGAAAAACGTATGTTACAAGAATCAGTCGATTCATTATTTGATAACTCTCGTAAATCAAATGCTGTTAAAACTGAATCAAACCGCGCCTTAAAATCATTATCTGATTCATTAAAAGGTAAACAAGGACGTTTCCGTCAAAACTTATTAGGTAAGCGTGTAGATTACTCGGCTCGTTCGGTAATTGTTGTAGGACCTGAATTAAAACTACATGAGTGTGGTTTACCTAAGGAGATGGCAGCTGAATTATTCAAGCCATTTATTATTCGTAAAATGATTGAGCGTGGTATCGTGAAAACGGTAAAATCTGCAAAGAAAATTGTAGATAAAAAAGAGCCAATTGTTTGGGATATCTTAGAAAATGTATTAAAGGGACATCCTGTTATGTTAAACCGTGCGCCAACACTGCACAGATTAGGTATTCAGGCTTTCCAACCAAAATTAATTGAAGGAAAAGCGATTCAGTTACATCCATTAGTTTGTACTGCATTTAATGCCGATTTTGATGGTGATCAAATGGCGGTGCATGTTCCATTAGGACACGCCGCAGTATTAGAAGCTCAAGTATTGATGTTGGCTTCACATAACATTTTAAACCCTTCAAATGGGGCGCCAGTTGCGGTTCCATCTCAAGACATGGTTTTAGGTTTATATTATTTAACTAAATCTAAAAAGAATTTACCTAACGATTTAGTTCGTGGTGAAGGAAAAACATTCTATAGTGCTGAAGAAGTTGTAATTGCTTTGAATGAAAATCAAGTTGATTTACATGCGCAAATCAAAATCAAAATTACTAATGCATTAGAAGGAACGAACTTAGTAACTAAGATCATTGAAACTACAGTGGGTCGTGTTATCTTTAATCAGGTAGTACCACACGAAGTAGGATACATCAACGAATTATTAACTAAAAAATCGTTACGTGATATCATCGGATTAATCGTTAAGAAAACAGGAATGGCTAAAACAGCTAAGTTCTTGGATGAAATTAAGGAAATAGGATTTAAAACGGCATTCAAAGGTGGTTTATCATTTAACTTAGGTGATATTCAAACACCTGAAGAGAAATTTAAAATCATTAAAGAATCTCGTGCTCAAGTGGATGAGGTTGTCAATAACTACTCAATGGGTTTCATTACCAACAACGAGCGTTACAACCAAATTATTGATATCTGGACACACACTAACTCTAAAGTTACCAAAAAGGTAATGGATAATTTAAGCTCAGACAGACAAGGATTTAATCCGGTTTATATGATGCTTGATTCAGGAGCTCGTGGATCTAAAGAACAAATTAAACAGTTGAGCGGAATGCGTGGTTTGATGGCTAAGCCTCAAAAAGCAGGTGATACTACAGCTTCTATTATTGAGAACCCAGTATTATCTAACTTCCGTGAAGGTTTATCGATCTTAGAATACTTTATTTCTACTCACGGTGCGCGTAAAGGTTTAGCTGATACGGCGTTAAAAACAGCGGATGCTGGTTATTTAACTCGTCGTTTGGTTGACGTGGCGCAAGACGTGATTATTAATGAAGAAGATTGTGGTACTTTACGTGGATTAACAGCAATAGCATTGAAAAATAATGATGATGTAGTTGAAACATTACGTGATCGTATTTTAGGCCGTATTGCCTTAAACGATGTATATCATCCAACAACTGGCGACTTAATTGTAAAAGGTGGCGAAATGATTACCGAAGATGTGTCTGATGTGATCGAATCATCTCCTATTGAAACAGTTGAAATTCGTTCGGTATTAACTTGCGAGTCTAAGCTTGGTGTTTGTTCTAAATGTTACGGACGTAACTTAGCTAATGGCCGTCAGGTTCAGCTAGGTGAAGCAGTAGGTGTTATTGCAGCACAATCAATTGGTGAGCCAGGCACACAGTTAACCTTACGTACGTTCCACGTTGGTGGTACAGCATCTAACACAGCAGCGTCTTCTAGCTATATTGCTAAATACGATGGAGTTGCGGAAATTGATGAGTTACGCACTGTAGAGCGTATTAACCAAGATGGAACAAAAGCGAATGTAGTTATTGGACGTACAACTGAAATTAGAATTGTTGATTCGAATACAGGAATTACCTTAACTACTGGAACTATTCCTTACGGTTCTCAGCTATACATTAAAGCTGGCGCTAAAGTTAAAAAAGGCGAAATGATTTGTGATTGGGATCCATATAATGCGGTTATTGTTTCTGAATTTGGAGGTACTGTAGAGTACGAATCAATTAAAGAAAATGTAACTTACCGTGAAGAAAGTGATGAACAAACTGGTTTCCGTGAGAAAGTAATTATCGAAAGTAGAGATAAAACATTATCTCCATTGATGAGGATTGTGGACAAAAAAGGTGAGCCTTTAAAATCATACAATTTACCAGTATCAGCTCACATTATCGTGAACGAAGGGGCTAAAATTGAACCAGGACAGATTTTGGTTAAAATTCCTCGTATAACTGGAAAAACAGGTGATATTACAGGTGGTTTACCACGTGTTACAGAGTTATTTGAAGCTCGTAACCCAAGTAATCCAGCAGTAGTTTCTGAAATTGATGGTATTGTTACGTTTGGTAAAATTAAGCGTGGTAACCGTGAAGTAGTAGTAGAAGCTAAAACGGGTGAACAACACCGTTATTTGGTGTCTTTATCTAAACATATCTTAGTTCAGGAAAATGATTTTGTACGTGCAGGTGAGCAATTATCTGATGGAGCAACTTCTCCTGGCGATATTTTATCGATCAAAGGTCCTACAGCTGTTCAAGAATACTTGGTAAATGAAATTCAAGAGGTTTACCGTTTACAAGGACAAAAATTGAATGATAAGCATTTCGAAACAATTGTTCGTCAGATGATGCGTAAGGTTCAAATAGAAGATCCAGGCGATACTACGTTCTTAGAGTTGCAGTTGATCAATAAAATTGATTTCATGACTGAGAACGATGAGTTATATGGTAAAAAAGTAGTAGTTGAGCCGGGCGATTCTGAAAACTTGAAACGTGGACAAATTGTAACGACTCGTAAGTTACGTGATGAGAATTCAGTTTTACGTCGTAAAGATTTAAAATTAGTTGAAGCACGTGACGCGGTTCCTGCAACAGCAACTCCAATTTTACAAGGTATTACACGTGCATCGTTACAAACGAAGAGTTGGATTTCTGCGGCATCATTCCAGGAAACAACAAAAGTGTTGAACGAAGCAGCTGTAAACGGAAAAATAGATACGCTACAAGGCTTAAAAGAAAACGTTATTGTTGGTCACTTAATTCCAGCAGGTACAGGTTTACGTCAATACGAAAAAATCGTTGTTGGTAGTAAAGAAGAGTACGAGCGTTTAATGGCAAGTAAAGAAGAAATCGAAGAAGAAGTTTAGGCTTAGTTTGATTAATACATAATAAAAACCCCGATAGAAATATCGGGGTTTTTTGTTTTTAGAAAAATCTATAATGCTACAATTTTTAGCAGAAGCCAGCTATAAAACAACAGTACTAAACGACAAAAAATAATAGTGCTTTGAAACACTTGAGAACATTATTAACTACAAAAGTCCTTACCCCACACCCCCTCTCCAAAGGAGAGGGGGTGGAACCTTTAGTGTTAATGAGCTATGTCATTTTTCGAAAAACTTAGTTGGTTAGCAGTGATAAAATAAATTTTATCACTGTTGTCCGAGATAGTGGACTAAAGTCCACAAAATGAATGGGATACATTTAGTAACCCCAGACTTAAGTCTGGGGTTATGATGCCCAG